>CAYUMA010000445.1:0-1692 GCA_964445675.1 uncultured Pseudomonadales bacterium
TCGCGTGCGGCGAGATCGATCGCCGGTGCGCCGAGGAACCTGTCGGCACGGTCGTGTGCGGCGAGCAACGAACGGACGTCGTCTTCCAGCCGTTGGTCGCCGCCACACGCGTTGCGAAGATAGGCGTCGCGCTCTACTGCGGGAATGTCGAGCGCGGATTGCAGCAGCTGATCGACGTGATTCCAGCGGTCATTGTCCATTGGCGGTTGGGCCGGCGAGCTCTCGATACAACCAGGCTTTCGCGCTTTTCCACTCGCGCATCACGGTGATCGGCGATACGCGCAGAACTTCGGCGGTTTCCTCCACGCTCAGGCCGCCGAAAAAGCGCAGCTCGACGACCTTCGCTTTGCGCGGCGCCCGCGCCGCCAACGCGTTCAAGGCATCGTCCAGGGCCCCGAAATCATCGGAGCGATCGGCGCAGATAACAGCCTCAGCATCGAGCGAGACATGCTCGGCGTTCGCGCCCCGCTTCGCATTGCGCCGCCGCGCGTGGTCGACGAGGATGCGGCGCATGGCCTGCGCCGCTGTCGCCATGAAATGAGCCCGGTTCTGCCACTGCATGCGTTTGTAGTCGACCAGCCGCATGTAGGCTTCATTGACCAGCGCCGTCGTCTGCAGGCTGTGGCCGGCCTGCTCGTGCTTCAGGTAGTAGTGCGCCAGACGGTGGAGCTCGTCGTACACAATCGGGGTCAGCCGAGCGAGCGCGCGCTGGTCGCCGTCGGTCCACGCACGCAGCAACGCACTGACATCGTCGGGAAGCGGTTGACTCGTGCTCAGGCCCTCAGGCATTGTCGCTGGTCGCGTCATTATACGGAATCTTCGCCGTTTCTTCGACTGATAGCTCTTTCCCGGCTTCTGCGCCTATCTCGGTAGAGCCCGCAGTTGAAACAAATGGCCGGGCCGAAGGAGCGACCGTATGGTGAAGAACATCGTCAGAGCACAGGTGAGCGGACGTGAGCTCGTCACAACGATGAAGGGGAGCACACTCATGTCGACTACGAGAATCCTGTGGACACTGCTGGTGACTGGCACGCTCGCGCTCGCTGCGACCGGGACGCAGGCCCAATCCATGGCGCAACCTGGCCAGAGTCAGGAGCGGCAGGACGCGAGCGACGAGCACGGTAGACAGGGGCGACCGTGGGCCATCGTCGGCTCCTGGTTTGGCACCACCGCCACTGGCATCAGACAACTCATCACGTTCCATGCCGATGGAACCGTGCTCCGCTCGGTGCCAGGCGAAGTCAGCACCGACCCCGCGCGTCCGCCGCACACCGCGGCCCATGGCGTCTGGCGCTACCTTGGCAAGGGGCGGTTCGGCGTGACGATCTGGGACCTCTTCTACGACGTCAACACGGCCCAGCCGCTTCGGTACAACAAGCTCCGCCTCGAGGTGACGCTGGCCGATGATCGCAATAGCGCCAGCGCGAGGGCGATAGTGGAAACCATCGATCTGCAAGGTGTTGTGGTGGGGTCGCGCGCAGGCAGCGCCAACTTCGTGCGCATCCCGTTCGAGCCGCTCGAGTAGGCCCGATCTTGACGGGCAGTGTTGCACGAGCGCGTGCAACACTGGCCGGGATGAAGGTGTCGTCAGAACAGGGACTGGGACGATCAGGTGCGCCCCAGACGATCGACGACGACGGATAGATTTGGTTCCGTCACCTAGAAAGCGCGGGCCATTCTCAGGTCGGCATG
>CAYUMA010000446.1:0-2241 GCA_964445675.1 uncultured Pseudomonadales bacterium
CGTCAGCAGCATGTACAGCGACCAGTTGTTGCAGAAGTGCGCGACGATGATCGCCCAGACCGCGGGATGTTTGAGGAATGTCGTGATCGGCGGCGCGGTACCGGGTTCGCCCGCGGGCGTCGAGTGCGCGCGAATGTGCTCGAGTTCCTCGCGGCTGATGCGGGGATGTTGCGCCGGTGTTGCAGCAGTCCCGCGCTGCCAGAACACGTACCAGACGAGCCCGACGCTACCGAACAGATAGAACGCCCATTGCCAGCCGAGGTGGGTCACGACGATCGGCGTCACCGCGAGCGCAAACACGGTGCCGAGCGGGATACCGCTGTTCGACAACGCCATCGCGCGCGCGCGTTCGTCGAGCGGAATCCAGCGCGCCTGCAGCGTATACATCGCGGGGAAGTTGACGCCTTCGCCCATCCCCATCCCGATCCGTGCCAACAGCAGCGCCGTAAAGCCGAATGCCGCGGCGGCCGGAGTCACGATCGTGAACAGCGACCACAACAGCACGCCGCCCGCGAGCACGACCTTGCCGCCGAAGCGATCGGCGAGGCGGCCGCCGAGGATTTGCGTCAGCAGGTAGCCGACGAAGAACGATGACAATACGGCGCCCTGCGTCGTTGCGCTCCAGCCGAACTGCGCCGCCATCGGAATGATCGCGACGGAGATGTTGACGCGGTCGATGTAGCAAATGAACGTCGCGGCAAAGCCCAAGCCAACGAGCGTGTAACGGCGCTGCCAGGGTCCGGTTGCGAACATGCGAGGTCGCGACGGACTAGATGTAGTAGTCCTTCAACGGCGGAAACCCGTTGAACTCCACCGACGCATACGTCGTCGTGTAGGCGCCGGTCGACAGCCAGTACAGTCGATCGCCGGTCGCGAGGTTCAACGGCAGGCCGTATTTATAGTTCTCGTACATGATGTCGGCGCTGTCGCAGGTCGGGCCCGCGATGATCGCGTTTTCGAGTTCGCCGTTCTTTTCCGTGTAGATCGGGTACTTGATCGATTCATCGAGCGTTTCGATCAGCCCCGAGAACTTGCCGACGTCGGTGTAGACCCAGCGATGCAGCGCCGTGCGCGATTTGCGCGAGATCAGCACAACCTCGCTGACGAGCACGCCGGCGTTGGAGATCAATGAACGGCCCGGCTCGATGATGATCTCCGGCATGTCGTCCATGAAGTCTTCGTGCAGGAAGCGCGCAATTTCTTCCGCGTAGATCGCCAGTTCGTTCGTGCGTTGCAGATAGTTCGCGGGAAAGCCGCCGCCCATGTTGATCATCTTCAATTTGATGTGATCTTCTTCCCACAAGCGATTGAAGATCACCTTCACTTTGCCGAGTGCCGCGTCCCACGCGCCGATCTCGCGCTGTTGTGAGCCGACGTGGAACGAGACGCCGTACGGTTCGAGGCCGAGATCGCGCGCGAGGATCAGCAGGTCCATCGCCATGTCGCTCTCGCAACCGAACTTGCGCGACAGCGGCCAGTCGGCCGTCAACGTACCTTCCGTCAGGATGCGCGCGTAGATTCTGGAACCCGGCGCCGCCTTGGCAATGTTGCGCAGGTCCGCTTCCGAGTCGGTCGCGAACATGCGCACACCCTTCTGATAGAAGGTGCGGATGTCTTTGGCCTTCTTGATCGTGTTGCCGAAGCTGACGCGGTCGGGCGAGACGCCGAGCGCGAGAACTTTTTCCAATTCATACGTCGATGCGATGTCGAACGAGGCGCCTTTTCCCTTCAGCAGCGTCAGGACTTGCGGCGCGGGATTGGCTTTGACCGCGTAGTAGATTTTCGCCATTGGAAAAAATCGCCGCAGGTCGTCGTACTGACGATCGATCGTCGCCGTGTCGACGACGAGGAGCGGAGTCTCGTGGGTGTCCGCAAAGGCCTTGATCCGGCCGAAGGTTGCATCATCGAAGTAGTCGTGGACCAGAACCGCTGTGTCGGACATTGGCTGATGGGTGCTCCGGATGGGTGAGCGGGAGGGCGCCGAGGTCGCAAGGCGCGGATGGTCCTACACTGGGGGCTCGCGATCAATTGCGGATTTCAGTTTTTGCGATCTATCCTCTTTTCGCGACGCCTGTGATCTGATGGCCCGCCGCTCTTTCGAGAGCCAATCGTTCGAGAGTCGATTGCATGGCAAAGGACATCGCCACGGCGGTGCGGGAGATCTGCCTGTCGTTCCCCGAAGCGACGCAAGTGTTGTCGCGCGGCTCGCCCGACTACCGCGTGCGCGGCAAAACGTTCGCG
>CAYUMA010000447.1:0-5380 GCA_964445675.1 uncultured Pseudomonadales bacterium
CGCGGACAACACCGGCGGCGACTTCAATCGAAAAAACTATGCGCCGTTCTTCGAGATCATCGATGACCCTGCGCATCGGTTTCACAAGATCACGTTGCCGTTCAACGGTGGGTTTGAGATGGCGGTGAAAGGGTAGCGCACGTTCGCAAGGGATCAGATGGAGCCGCTCTTCCGCGCAGTCGACTGCCACAGCCTTCCGGTTGCAGACCTCGACGCCGCGATTGCGTTCTACGGTGCGCTCGGTCACGCGGTCATCTGGCGCGATGCCTCCGCCGCGGGACTACGCTTACCCGACTGCGATGCCGAACTCGTATTGCACACCGACAACCGCCCCATCGAAACGGACCTCAAGGTCAAGTCGGTGCCGGAGACGATCGAACGATTCACGCGGGCCGGCGGCACGCTCGTTGCCGGTCCTTTCGAGATCCGCATCGGCCAATGCGCCGTGCTGCGCGATCCATGGAACAATCCGTTGGTTGTGCTCGATTCGTCGAAGGGCGTGCTCGACGTGGACGCGTCGGGGCGCGTCATCGGCAATCGTCCACCTGACCGGTTCGAGATAAGAGATCTTCGCAGCGAGGACGCAGCCGTCATTTCGTCTGCGTTCGCGGCGATCGGCTGGAATAAACCAACATCGCAATACGATGCATATTTGGCGGGGCAAGAAGCGGGTGAACGGGATGTTCTGGTCGCGGCGTTGGACGGACGCTTTGCCGGCTATGTGACGATTCGCTGGCGTTCAACCTATGCGCCGTTTGCCGAGACAGGGATACCCGAGATCCAGGACTTCAATGTTCTGCCGCAGTTTCGCCGGCAACGCATCGGAACGCGGCTGATGGATCGGGCGGAACACCGCGTCGCGCGCCGTTGCGATACCGTTGGCATCGGCGTCGGCATGTACGCCGACTACGGACATGCGCAACGACTGTATGTCCTGCGCGGCTACGTGCCCGACGGTCGCGGATTGACCTATCGCGGTGAGGTGCTGCCGCCGATGGCGGGCGCGATCAACGACGACGACCTGGTGTTGTTCTTCACGAAGAAGTTGCGATGAGGCTCGCGTTCAGGCGGCGCCGAGCAAGCGTCTGATCAGGGAGTAAAGTAGCGCGCGTATTTCAGAAGCCGCATTTTAGGAGCGCAGGCGATGAAAGTGATCAAGGTTCTCGTGATCGTGCTCGGGGTTTACGTAGGGCTCGTCGTCGCCTTCGAGATCCTCGTTACGACGATGGGCAAACGGCAAGCGGACCAGGGCGTGAGCCCGGATGAGCATTGGCTGGTGATCACGACGACCGGCGCCGACGGACGTAGTATCGACACCGTCATTGCCGGCGTGAAAGTCGCGGGTGCGCTGTACATTTCAGCGAATCACTGGCCGCGCGCCTGGTATCGCCGCGCGCTCGAGCACCCGGATGTCGAGATCACGCGTGCCGGCACCAAGGCGGCCTATCACGCCGTGCCCGTCGACGGCGATGAACGCGCCCGTGCCATCGCCGGTTACCGTTTGCCGTGGGTCGTTCGGCTGCTGACCGGATTTCCGCCGAGGTCGTTCCTGCGGCTCGACCCGCACTGACGGAGAGACAGATGCAACGAGTCACCGGGATAGGCGGGATCTTCTTCAGAGCTAACGACCCCGCGATGCTGCGCGCGTGGTATCAGCGCCATCTGGGCATTGATGTTCAGGACTGGGGCGGCGCCGTGTTTCGCTGGGCCGACGCCGCAGGCCACCCGACGACCGGCACGACGGTGTGGACCATCGCCGAGGCCGGAGGAACTTTGTTCGCGCCGAGCACCGCGGCGTTCATGATCAACTATCGCGTCGCAGACCTGCGGGGCCTCGTCGCGACGTTGCGCGCGGAGGGCTGCAACGTGCTCGATAAGACGGAGGAGTCGGAGTACGGCAAGTTCGCGTGGGTGCTCGATCCCGAGGGTAACAAGGTCGAGCTGTGGGAACCGCCGCCGGGACAATGAGGCCATGAACGCGGCCGATCGCAGCGGTGTCATCAGTTTTGCGCAGGCGCAAGCGCGCATCGCACGCTCCGACGGCGAACACGCAGTCCTCGTGCTGCACCGGGGGACGCTCGACGTGAAGCTCTCGCTGCCCGTGGCGCCGAATCAGCAGACGCCGCATGCGCAGGACGAGCTCTATGTCGTCATCCGCGGCCGCGGCGTTCTCGTTCACAATGGCGAGCGAAGTCCGTTCGAGTCGGGCGACCTGCTGTTCGTTGCGGCCGGCTGCGCGCATCACTACGAAGACTTCGGCGAGGATCTCGCGTTGTGGCGGGTGTTCTACGGCGTGCAGGGCGGAGAGGTGCCGCAATGACAATGTCGGATGATGCGGAGCGCGGGGGCACGCTCACCGGCAGCTGCTTCTGTCGGGCGGTGAGGTATTCCGTGCCGGATGAATTTCTGTACGCGTTGAACTGCCACTGTTCGAACTGCCGGCGCACGACGGGCGCGGCGTTCAAACCCTTCGCCGGGATCGAACGCGGCAAACTCGCGATCACCGACGGCGCAACGAACCTGATGATCTATGGTGGTGACAAAGCCCATGACGCGCACTGCAAGGCGTGTGGGTCGCTGCTGTACTCGGTGGTGCGTGACGGCGCGTTCGTTCACATCACGCTGGGAACGCTCGTCGACACGCCATCGATCCGTCCGCGCGCGCACATCTTTGTCGGTTCCAAAGCCCCGTGGTTCACGATCACCGACGACCTGCCGCAGTTCGACGAATTTCCGACATGAGTGACGGAGGACTGTGTTGACGACTAGCGACTCCAAGCTGGATGTGATCGAGATGGTCACGTTCATTCCGGCGAAGGATTTCGCCGCGTCGGTGCGCTTCTATGAAGAGCTCTTCGCCGTGAACTGGCAGACGGACACGCTATGTCAGATCCAGGCCGGCACAAGCAAGTTTCTGATCCAGGACTTCTATCAGGCCGACTTCGCCAACAATTGTATGTATCAATTGCTCGTCGATGATATCGACGCGACGTGGCTCGAGCTGCAGTCGTCCGGCGTGCTGACGCGACATGGCGAGGTAAAGGCGCAGCCGCCAAAACAGGAAGCGTGGGGTCGCGTGATCTATCTGTGGGGCCCTGCGGGCGAACTGTGGCATCTGACGCAACGCGCCTGAGTCGGGTCGCTGGCCGCGTCGTCGCAGTTGGCGCCAGCGCCACACACGCGTTCTCCAAAGCGACGCGACAACAGATCAACCTGCTCGCGGGTCTGGGTGTCGAGGGCGACGCGCACTGCGGCGTGACGGTGAAACACCGTTCGCGCGTCGCGCAGGATCCGAACCAACCGAATCTGCGCCAGGTGCATCTGATCCACGGCGAGTTGTTCGACGAACTCGCCGCACTTGGCTTTGGAATACTCCCCGGGCAAATGGGAGAGAACATCACGACACGCGCAATCCAGCTGCTCGCGTTGCCGGCCGGCACGTTGCTGCGCGTCGGCGCTTCGGCGGTGCTGCGGCTGACCGGACTGCGCAACCCGTGTACGCAGCTCGACGCCTTCCAGACCGGACTGATGTCGGCGGTGCTCACGCGGACGTCCGATGGAAAGACGATCCGCAAAGCCGGCGTCATGAGTGTCGTCGTCACCGGCGGCGTGGTCAGCCCGGGCGATGCCATCGCCGTTGATCTGCCGCCGCAACCACATCGGGAACTCGAACGCGTTTGAGCGTGATAGCCTCGTGAGGGGTCCATCGGAGCGCCAATGAACAACCAGCCGAATCTGCTTGGCGTGTATCTGTTCGTGCGCGACTTGCCGGCCGCGCTCGCGTTTTATCGGTGCCTCGGATTGCAGATCGAAGCGGTCAGCAACATGTACGCGCGTGCGACGATGCCGAACGGCACGACGATCGAGTTTGGGACCGCCGAGCTGACACGCAGCTACGACCCGACCTGGCGCCAGCCGGCAGGACCGGGCACGAACACGATCAACCTCGAACTACCGTCGCGCGCCGCGGTTGATGCCACGTATGAATCGTTGATCCAAGCGGGGTACGTGGGACACCTCGCTCCATGCGATCCGCCGTGGCAGGCGCGATTCGCGTTGGTGGATGATCCCGACGGCAACGTCGTGGGTCTGCACAGTCCGCGCGACCGATCAGCCGAGCGCAGACGCGAGCACCCGTGAAGAGGCAGCGATGATGGCCACGTCAACGAACGGAATTGACGTCGCGGTAGCGATTGAGGTCGACGACGAATTGGCGGCCGCGTTCGGTCGGCTGCTGCCGCAACTGTCGCAGAGCGCAGACATTCCGACGCTTCAGCTGATCCGCGAGATCGTCGACGCGCCCGCGTGCACCGTGTTGATCGCGCGCGACACGCTTGATAGCGGACGCATCGTCGGCATGTTGACGCTGGTCGTGTTCAGAATCCCGACAGGCGTGCGCGCGTGGATCGAAGACGTTGTCGTCGACGCGACGGTACGCGGCCGCGGTGTCGGCGAAGCGCTGAGCCAGGCCGCGCTGGCGCGGGCGGCCGCAGCGGGCGCGCGGACTGTCGACCTGACGTCGCGGCCGTCGCGCGAAGCGGCGAATCGGCTGTATCGAAGGCTGGGATTCGCACTGCGCGAGACGAACTTGTACCGGTATGCGAACGAATGAAAATCTCGATTCAGGAAGAGGCATCGCCCACGGATGCGCTGGCGGTCGAACACGGGCTCATCGCGCATGCGCAGGCGAACGGGATCGAGCCGCGCAACTACCGATCGCTCGCGATCCTGCTGCGCGACGATGCGGGCGTCGTCAGCGGCGGCTTGATCGCCGCGACTGTGTGGGGTTGGTTGCACGTGAAGGAACTGTGGGTGGCCGAGCAGTGCCGCGGCCAGCGTTGGGGTGCGAAGCTGATGGCGCTGGCCGAAGACGAGGCAGTCGCGCGGCGCTGTCACCATGCGTTCCTCGATACGTTCGACTTTCAGGCGCTTGGCTTCTACGAACGCCTCGGCTACGCGGTCTTCGGATCCTTGAGCGACTTTCCGTTCGGGCATGTGCGGTACTTTGTCAGCAAACGGCTGGACGGAGGTGCGTCGTGAAACCGGCGGGGTCCGATCCTGCAACGATCGACGCGTACATCGCTGCATTCCCGCCGGCGGTGCAAAAGCGTCTGCAGCAAGTTCGACGCGCCGTCATCGAAAGGCGCGATTCAGTTCCCGTTCGACGCACCGGTGCCGCTGATCAAGCAGATCGTCCGGTTTCGTCTGTCGCCCCACTGAAGAGCCGTGACGACAGGTCGCGAAACATGAACACACTGTTGGGGTCGAGCACGTAGTGCGCGAACGGCCCACAGTACGCAAAACCGAACCGTGTGTAGAGCGCGCGCGCCGGTGCGAATGCATCCATCGAGCCGGTCTCGAGGCTCAAGCGGGTATACGC
>CAYUMA010000448.1:0-1614 GCA_964445675.1 uncultured Pseudomonadales bacterium
CGCGACCGGCAGTCGCGACCAGACCCAGTCGATACCCAATCGCTCGCCGCGCGACATCGAATCATTCGGCGCCATTCGACGGATCCGCAGGAGCACCGGTCGGTGCCCGGAATGTGAGCCGCAAGCCCGCCGCAAATTGCACGTCGGGCTGCCACGACAATGCCGCGCGAATCGCCTGGGTCCGACATACCCAGTCGCGATGGAACAGTTCGCGGACTTTTCCCGGAGTCACCATCGGTGCGCCATGCAGCAGGCGGCCGAGGCGGAGATTCGCGGCTGCGATCGCACCCAGCAGTGGCTGTGGAATGTCGACGCGACGGATGCGAGCACCGCGCACTGTCTGCGCGATCCGGATCATGTCCGTCCAGTCGTAGCCGCCTGGCGTGCCATCATCGAGTTCGAAGCATTCGCCGCCGTCGCGCTGCACTGGCGCCCGCAGCCAGGCGCTCACCGCTCGAACCAGGTCGGTAACGTACAGCAACGATGTCCGCCCCGAATGGCCGGGAACAACCGCGAAACCGCGCAGCATCAAACCAAACAGCGGCGCGAGTTCCTTGTCGCCGGGGCCGTATACCGCCGGCGGCCGAAACACGGTCCACGGCATGTTCACTGATCGCAAGGCGTCCTCGGCGCGACGCTTGCTCGATGCATACATCGAAAGTTGGGGCTCGCGCGCCGCGAGCGACGACAGCAACAGCAGTCGTGCGACCCCGGCGGCCGCCGCGGCTTCCGCGATGCGTCGCGTGCCGTCGACGTTGACCGTGTCGAAGTCGCTCTGGCGCGCGCCACGAACGGCGCCCGCGCAGTGCAGCACAGCAGTCGCGCCCTGCAGCAACTCAGCGACGCCGCGCCCCTTGGCCAGGTCGCCGTGAATCCAAGTGATCCGTTCGCTCGTATTCGATGCGCGTGGTACACGCGTCAATGCACGAACTTCGTAGCCTTCGCGGTACAGCTGCGCGAGCAGGTGGGTGCCGATGAATCCGGTCGCGCCGGTCACCGCGACACGGGGCCGCACGCCCGGTGCTGTCGGCGGTCTCTGGGGCGAAGTCAGGGGCTGGGGCCGGCCGTCGCGTCCGCTTCAACGGCTGCGGCGAGCTCGGCGGCTTCGAGCGCTACCGCGTCAAGCGACACCGCGTCAAGCGTCGCTGCGTACATCCGCCGCGCCTGCGACCGCGATGGTTTACCCGACGAGGTGCGCGGCAACGCCTGAGAGTCGACGAGTTCGACCTGACAATCGATGCCGAACTCGGTCTTGATGTGCGCGTGGACGGTGTGCCGCAACCGGTCCCGCGCGTCCGGATCCATTTCGCGGCTCTGGATCAACAGCATCACCCGTTCACCGGCGTCGCCATCAGTGAGCGAGAACGCCATCGAATCACCGGTGCGCACCGTTGGCTGACTCTCGGCGACATGCTCGAGGTCCTGCGGCCAGAAATTGCGCCCGCCGACGATGATCATGTCTTTTTCGCGACCGGTTACGAAGATGCGACCGTCCAGCAGGTAACCGAGGTCGCCCGTATCCAACCAACCGTCGCTCGTCAGCACTTCGGCCGTGGCTTCGGGCTGATTCAGATAGCCCTCCATCACGCTGTCGGTACGCACCCACAGCGTGCC
>CAYUMA010000449.1:0-4828 GCA_964445675.1 uncultured Pseudomonadales bacterium
GTCTAGGTTCAACTTTGAAGTGCAACACTGATCAGAATGCATCCAAAAGTTGAGCCGGTGTTTTGTAGGCAAGTCGTTTCCTCGGTCGATTGTTGAGTTTGTCTGCGATGGCGTTGCACTGGGATTGTGTCAGCGCTTCCATCGACATACGTTTGGGTAGGTACTGTCGGATCAACCCGTTGGTGTTCTCATTGGTACCCCGCTCCCACGAGTGATAGGGCTGCGCGAAGTAGAACTTGACGTCCGTCGCGCGTTCGATGTCTTCGTAGCCATAAAACTCAGTGCCATCCGCGGCGCTCCGCGACTACACGGTTCCGATTAGTGCTCATGATCTGATCGCGTTCGTCGGCATCTCCACCCGGCCACGTTCGAGCCACGCGGCGCAGTCCGGGCTCAGCGAACGAGCAACCGCCTTGTCGTACTCGACGAGTTCCGCCGGCGTGAGCACGTCGCGCCAGCGGCCGTTCGTGCCCTTGAAGAAGAAGCGCCGAGCTCCGCCTTCGAAGACCGGTGTAAGCAAGTCGTCGTTGTCGACGGCTTCGCGCTTCATCGACTCGAATGTCGCTTTCTCCAACACCGCTGGCCAATCGTGTTCGCTTACGGTGATGCCGAGGAACGCAGCAATGCGCCTCATCTCGCCTTCGAGATCGGCCTTCAGATCGGCGTAGTGCACGAAATGGATGTTTGGCTGCTGGCGGTGCTTCCAGAAACTCTGCGCGTGGTACAGGTGCGACCACATGGGCCAACCATCCTGCTCCCACGGAAACGAGGCGCGGTGAATCCAACCGTCGAACAACTGATGGATGTCCTGCGGACAACGCGGCAGCGGCTCCCCCGCGAAGTCTGCGCCCGAGTTGAGCTGTTGGAACGCGAGGTCCGTGTACGCCGAGTAGTGATTGAACAACGACATGAACACATCGCGGCCGTCGCGTCCCACGTAGATGTATTTGACCCGTTCATCGAACGGCATCGCGTCGAGCGGCAGGTGGCTCTTGAGGAAGCGCCGATGCTGCTGCGCTTCGATGCCGGCGATGATCTGCTCGATTGGAAACGGGAAGAAGCGCGCGTCGATCCACGGCGATAGGAAACCCAGCGGGGCGGGCAACGGTCCGGGGCCGAAGATCAGCAGGCTCACGATGCGTTGCATCCACGTCGTGCCGGCCTTGTACGACGTCGAGATCACAATGTCGTCCGGACGCAATCGCACGTGCTGCCAACGACGGCTATCGAGGTGGTGGTTGACGTACACCCGATCGCAGGTCGGTTGTACCGCGTTGCTGTTCGCCATCTGGTGCCCCCCTTTGTGTGGCCGAGCCTACTCGAAGACTGGGCGTCCTGTATCCGGCACTCTCGACCTCGCTCAATCCGCCAGCCGCTGCACCAGGTAGGTCGGAACCGGCTCCGCGAGCCCTTTGAGTTCGATGTTGCCGAGGTGGTCGGCGAGGACGGCGCCGTCGAGCATCGTGTGTACGCGCTGTGAGATCAGCACCTGGCCGCCCTTGGCTTCGCTGCAAAGGCGCGCCGCAATATTCGTGACGGTGCCGATCGCGGCATATTCGTGGCGACCCTCGAAACCGACCTGGCCGCAGGTCGCGTAACCGGCGGCAACACCTACGCCGAGTTGTAGATCATGGCCACGGCGGCGCCACGCTTGCGCCAACGTTTCGGCGCGGTCGCGCATACCGAGCGCCAGCGTCACCGCGCGTCGCGCGGGTTCATCGCACGGCACCGGATCGTTGAAAAACACCATCATCCCGTCGCCGAGAAACTGCGCGAGCGTGCCGCCTTGCTCGAACACGAGCGGGCCGACCGCGTTGTGCAGTTCGGCGAGTACCGCCATCACGTCTTCGGGCTCCGACCGTTCCGCAAAGGCAGTGAAGCCGCGCAGGTCGCAGAACAGTACCGTGACTTCACGGCGGTGGCTCTTCAGCAGGTCGATGCCGCCGGATGTGATGAGTTCGGCCAGCTGCGGCGGCAGGAACCGGCGCATCAGGCTCAGGCGTTCGACCTGTTGCACCTGATCGGCGACGCGCTGCTCGAGCTGCCGGTTCCAGCCGCGCAGCTCTTCCGCCTGCGCTTCGACGCGAGTCAGCAACGCACGTTCGTTGTCGCGCAAGCGCTTCTTCTCCATGCATGCACCGATGCGCGCTTTCAGCAGCACCGGGTCGAACGGCTTCGTCAGGTAATCCTCGGCGCCGGCTTCGATGCAGCGAACGACGCTGCCCATGTCGTCGAGCGCCGAGATCATGATCACCGGAATATCCCGGATCGCGGGATCGGCACGATGCCGTTCGAGTACGGCGAAGCCGTCGAGACGCGGCATCATCACGTCGAGCAATACAAGATCGATTCCGCCGGCGGCCATCCGCTCCAACGCTTCTACACCGTCGCGGGCGTCGATGACGCCATAGCCGAGGCGCTGCAGGCGGCGTCCGAGTACATCGCGATTCGCCTCGTCATCGTCGACGACGAGGATCATCTCCAGCCGGCCTGGACGCGGCGCTTCGACAATGCCGAGGTCCGATGCTCTCGTGACCGTTCCGCTTGCCAACCTGTGCGCAAGTTCGCCGAGCCGCGCGGCTGCAGCCGAAAGTCGTTCGAGGTCGGCAGCGGGCAGGGTGCCTGACGCTGCACGCAATGCCGCCGTCGATACTTCGAGTTCGCTGACGTGCGCGCGCAGGCGCGCCGCCGATTCGCCCGGTGTTCCATCGGCGTTGATGATGCCGGGCACCAGTTCCAGCACCTGGCGTGCCACGGCGCGGATGTTCTCGAGCTGCGCGACACTCGCCGCCGCCAAACCTTCTTCTTCGAGCAGCAGTTCGGCGTAGCCGATGAGATGATTCACCGGTGTGCGCAATTCGTGGCGCAGTTCGCGCGTTTGCTCAGGATTCATGGGGGTGGTAACCCTCTATCTATCTATTCGTCGATGAACATCTCCGGCGACGGGCGCCATCACGATCGCGTGCTGTGCGAGCACTGTCGGAATGGTCTCGATCTCCCCAATGCTCAGCCGGTGCAATATACGCACCTTCGGTCGCCCGAGCACCGAGTGGTATTGGTCAGCAACTGCGCACACCGCATATCCAACGCGGCTTCATACGATCGATGGAGCAATCTCACAGCGGGTTCAGTGCGCGACGTTCATTGTTCGGCAGTTGCCCCGTTGGGACTCGTGGCGTGTCGGAAATCAGTCGTTTCCTTGGGTTGGTGATCTACATGTACTACAACGATCATGACCCGCCACACCTGCACGCCCGCTACGGCGAATACGAAATGCGAATGCAAATTCGGACGGCACGGATGATCGCGGGGTATGTGCCGGCGCGCGCTTCGCAGCTCGTCGCCGAGTGGATAGCGTTGCACCGAGCAGAGTTGCTTGACAATTGGGATCTCGCTCGGGCAAGAAAGCGACTAAGCCGTATCGAACCATTGGAATAACGACATGACGCCAAATCTGATATCGGCTGAATATGCCGGTGCATATCGAATCCGCCTGCGCTTCGACGACGAAACGACCGGTGAGATTGATCTGGAGTCAGAGCTCTGGGGCGAGGTCTTCGAGCCGCTGCGGGATCTTGCGCGCTTTCGCGAATTTCGTCTCGACCGCGAGATGAACACCGTTGTGTGGCCCAACGGCGCCGATCTGGCGCCGGAGTTCCTCTACGACAACGTTGGCTGATGTCGCGACGATGTTCCACCCTCATCTGACGCTTCGTGGGGAACGTCGTCGCGCCGCCCGACTGAAATTCGGCGGAGCGTTCACGGCGCCGCCACGCCCAACGCTGCCATCTTCTCCAGCAGCCGCGGCAATTCGACGGGCTTCGTGTCGTAGTCGTCGCAACCGGCTTCCATCGCCTTCTCGCGATCGCCGGCCATCGAGTGCGCGGTCAGCGCGACGACGGGGATGTGTTTTGTGTTCACATCGGCCTTGATCGCGCGCGTCGCTTCCCAGCCGTTCATCACCGGCAGGCTCATGTCCATCAGCACGATGTCGGGATGCTCGGTCTTCGACTTGGCGACCCCTTCGGCACCGTCGACTGCGAACACCACTTCGAAGCCGCGCCGTTGCAGCCTGCGCGCGAGCATGTCGCGATTCGCCTCGTTGTCTTCGACGAGCAGGACTTTGGCCATGGACATCAGCTCCTTTGAGTTTTTATCGGATCGGCGTTTGATGCGGGTTCGGTGTCGGCGACAACTGTAGGCAACGTCACGGTAAACGTCGAGCCCTCACCGGCAACGGATTCAACCGTGATGTCGCCACCCATCATCCGGCAGAACTCGCGCGACAGCGCGAGGCCGAGTCCGGTGCCACCATATTTGCGCGCCGTGTGTGCCTCGGCTTGCGAGAAGGCTTCGAACAGGCGCGAGATCTGCTCCGCCGTGATGCCGATGCCGGTGTCGCGGATCGCGAATGTGTATGTCGCGGGTTCCGTACGCCGGCGCACCGTCAACGTGATCGTGCCACCCTCCGTGAACTTCGCCGCGTTCGACAGCAGGTTGAACAGCACCTGCTTCATCTTCACGAGGTCCGCGTGCATCACGCCGATATCCGCCGGGCAATCGATGACGAATTCGTTGCGGTTCTTCTCCACCGACGGACGGATGATCGACTCGGCTTGACTCACGAGTGTGGCCACGTCGAAGTCTTCCAGGTACATCGTCATGCGCCCGGCTTCGACCTTCGACAGATCGAGGATGCCGCTGATCAGTTGCAGCAGGTGTTTGCCGGCGGTGTGGATCTTGCCCAGGTCGGGCAGGAAGTCGTCCTGACCGAGGTCTTCGCATTCCTCCTGCAAGAGTTCCGAGTAACCGATGATCGCGTTCAGCG
>CAYUMA010000450.1:0-6067 GCA_964445675.1 uncultured Pseudomonadales bacterium
CGCCGGATACGCACGCTCGGTGTACGCACACGACACGATCACCATGTCGATGTCGGCGGGTGTTTTGTTGGCCGCGGTCAACGCGCGGCGGGCGGCGTGCAGCGCCATCTCCGCCTGGTGCGAGAGTTCGTCTTCGGCGCGGCGCGGAATGCGCGGCCGCATACATTCGACATCGAGGATCCCGTCTTTGATGTACGCAAAGCGGCTTTTGATGCCCGAGGCTTTTTCGATGAACTCAACGCTCGAGTACGGCTTTGCTTCGAGCGCGCCGCGCGCAATCTCGGAGTCGTGCAGCGCGTTGTAGCGGTCGGCGTAGGCGTTGTAGCTCGCGACCAGTTCGTCGTTGCTGATCGCGTGCGGCGGAGTCCACTCGCCCACGCCACTGATGACTACGGCCATCTGATCGGATCCTCGCGTGCGAATTGCGCTAGAGCTTGACGCCGAAGTGTTCGAAGTACCAGTCGTTGTATTCCTGATCGCTGACATCGCCGCCCATGCGCACCCACTCTTCGTCGCTGATCTTGGGGCGCCCCTTCGCAAGACCCTCTGCGTCCTTGCCGACGGGCCATCGGAGCCGATAGTCGTTCGTCGTGATCGCGTCGAGAATCGCGCGCGCGACGACATCGGGCTGCGTGGCGTCACGGAAACCGGCGGCGAACATCTTGCCATTGCGGCGCATGATCGGCTGGTACGGCGACGTCTTGTCATAGCGCGTCGCGCCCTGCGAGTTATCGAAGATGCTCGTCATGATCACACCGGGCTCGACATTGACGACGCGCACGCCGAATCGACAGACCTCGTGCGCCAGCGCCTCGCCAAGACACTCCAGCGCCCATTTCGATGCGGAGTACGCGACTTGGTTCGGCGTCGCGATGCGTCCCTCGATCGACGTGATGTTGACGATCGCGCCGGCGCGCCGCTCGCGCATGCTCGGTAGCACCGCCTGGATGCAGCGCACCGCGCCGAAATAATTCGTCTCGAACATCTGGCGATGCTCGGCCTCGGGCGTGAGCTCCAGCGGCGTCGCGCCGCCGATGCCGGCATTGTTGATCAGCACATCGATCGGGCCCGCACTCGCCGCACGCGCAAACGCACGGTCGCACGACGGTTGCGACGTGACGTCCAGTTCGATGACTTCGACCGGCAAGCCGTCTTTTTTGGCTGCATCGCGCAGCGGCGCCGCCTTGTCGAGATTGCGCATCCCTGCGAACACGCGGTAGCCGTTCGCGGCGAGATGCAGACTGGTCGCCAGCCCTATTCCACTGCTGGTTCCGGTGACGACTGCGACTTTCATGAGGGCCTGCTCGATGGCGGGTGAGGCTCGCGACGATGCCGAGTTATCGTCGTGTACGCAAGCGCGCGCGAAGCCCGCGGCCGCGCACACGCGGGTGCCCGCGGCCAAGCGCCTGCAAGGGATACCCACGATGTACATTCATCGATGGATCGCTATAGTCGACGTGGTCTCCAATCTGTCCTAACGAGGGAGTTGCTGTGCGCTCGACGCTGTTCTCGATGTTGTTGATGTTAGTGGCGCTGGTGAGTACCGCGGCGTATGCGGCCGACGTGGCCGCCGGCAAGGCGCTCTTTGCAACGTGCGCCGCATGCCACGGTCCGGATGCGGGCGGCAATCAGGCGCTGAACGCGCCAAGGACCGCAGGGCAGCACAGTTGGTATGTGAAGCGACAGCTGCAGGCGTACAAGGATGGCGTTCGCGGCACCGCGCCGGGGGATGTGTACGGTGCGCAGATGCGGCCGATGGCGATGACGCTGACAACCGAAGCCGCGATCGACAATGTCGTTGCGTACATTGCGACGCTGAAGCCGCCGGTTTCACCGGCGACCGCAAAAGGTGACGTTGCGCTCGGCAAACAGCTTTATGCGACCTGCGCTGCGTGCCACGGGCAAAAGGCCGAAGGCAACCTGGCGCTGAACTCACCGCGACTCGCGGATCAGGACGACTGGTACCTCGTCCGCCAGCTGCAGAACTACAAATCGGGATTGCGCGGCGGCAACCCGAAGGACGTGTACGGCATGCAGATGAAACCGATGGCGGCAATGCTCGCGAACGACCAGGCGATCAACAACGTGGTCGCCTATATCCGTTCAATCAAGTGATGGGAGCCTGCGCGTGCCGAGTCGGCTGACCGTCGATCTCGGCGCCGTCGCGCGCAACTATCGCGCGCTGCGCGCGGCCGCCGCGCCGTCGGAGTGCGGCGCCGTCGTCAAGGCGAACGGCTACGGCCTTGGTGCGGCGCCGATCGCGCTGCGTCTTGCGCGGGAAGGGTGTTCGACGTTTTTCGTCGCGACCGTCGCCGAAGGCATTGCGCTGCGCGACGTGATCGATGTGCCCGAGGTCTATGTATTCGGCGGCGTCACCGAACAGGAGGCGCCGCGCGCGGCGGAGTATGAACTGGTGCCTGTCATCAACTCCGATGCGCAGCTGCACGCGTGGCGGCCGTATCGTTCCCGACCGATCGCGGTACACGTCGACACCGGCATGAACCGGCTCGGGTTTCCAGTGGCCGAAGCGCACCCGGAGCGGTTCGACGATTTCGAACTGGCTTTGCTGATGACCCATCTCGCGTGCGCCGACGAACCGGAGCATCCGCGCAACGCGCTCCAGATCGAACGCTTCGGCGCAGTGGCGGCGCGGTTCGACGGTATCGCGACCAGCATCGCGAACTCGGCGGGTATCCTGCTCGGGCCCGAGTATCGCGGCGACGTCTGCCGCCCGGGTGTTGCACTGTACGGGGCAAGCCCCTTCGTTGACCCGTTGGACCTGCTCACGACCGTCGCGACGCTCGAAGCGCGAATTCTGCAAATACGCAGCGTTGCCGCCCAGGAACCCGTCGGCTATGGCGCGAGCGGGAGCGCGGATACGGATCGGGTGATTGCAACGATCGGCGTGGGTTACGCGGATGGTGTTCCGCGCGTCGTATCCGGGCACGGTTACGTCGCGGCCCTCGGGGCGGGTGTGCCGATTGTCGGCCGCGTATCGATGGATCTGGTGACGATCGACGTCACCGGTCTTGGCGACGCGGTGCGTGTCGGGGACTGGGTGGAAGTCTTCGGCGCCCAGGTGCCGATTGAAGATCTCGCCGAACTCGCCGGTACGAATACGTACGAGATATTGACCGGCCTCGGCTCGAGAAGCGAACGCCGCTACGTCGACTGACCCGTTGGGCGCTCGGCCGCGCCACAACAGGATTGTTAGCGTTCGAGAATCAATGAACTTTTTGGGCCGCGGCCTTCTTGTTGGTCCCCTGCGCGAGCTTCGTCGCCTGTTGAAGATCCTGGCGCGCCGCGTCGTTCTCGCCCAGCGCCTTATGCACCAGCGCGCGGTTGTAGTAGGCCGGGGCGAACGAGCCCGACGACAGCGCAATCGCCTCGTCGTAGTCCGCCAGCGCTTCCGCGTGGCGGGCGGCGCGGTAGTAGACGTTGGCGCGATTGATGTAAGCGCTCGCGGATTGGGGATTGAGTTGGATCGCCGTGTTCTGATCTTCGATTGCTTTAGTCAGCTGGCCGTTCCTTGCGAGCAGGATTCCGCGATTCGAATAGGTCGCCGCCAATTCACTTTGTGTGAGTTGCCCGTTCTCGATCGCAGCGGTGCAGGCGTCGATGTCGAACAGGTTCGGCTGAACGCTGGCAGAGCGGTAACAGATCAGCGCGTCGGTTGGACCGAACACGGTCTCAGCGGCGCGGGCGTGCATCGGGATGATCAGAGCGAGAACGAGAAGGGAAGGTCGCATGGCGCGATCTCCATGACCATGACGGCCGAATCATACGCCGCCGCGAGTTGCGTTGTATCATCGCGCGATCCGGAAAAAGCGGGTGGAATGTCATGTCGAAGGTCAATCGTAAGGGCCTGCTGGCCGGTCAGGTCGCGGTTGTCACCGGCGCCAGTCGCGGGATCGGCGAGGCCGTCGCGCGCCGATTTGCGATGGAGGGGGCCAAGGTGGTCGTCAGTGCGCGCACCGTCGAGGCCGAAGACCACTATCTGCCCGGCACGATCACCGACACAGTGAATCGGATCAACGCGGCGGGCGGCGACGCAATCGCCGTGCGTGCCGACCTCGCAAGCGCGACCGATCGAGCGGCGTTGATCGACGCCGCGATCAAGGCCTACGGCGCGGTCGACATCCTCGTCAACAACGCCGCCATCACTTACTTCATCCCGGTCGAGGATTTTCCCGAGAAACGCTTCCGCTTGATGATGGACGTGCAGGTGTGGGCGCCGTTCGACCTGTCGCAGCGCGTGTTGCCGGGCATGAAGGAACGCGGCCGCGGGTGGATTCTCAATATTTCATCGCACGCGGCGATTCATCCGGACAAGGCGCTGCCCGGGCGTGGCGGCACCGTCTATGGGATGTGCAAGGCGGCGCTCGAGCGCTTCACGACCGGACTCGCGCAAGAGGTGTACGAGAACGGAATCGGCGTCAACGTGATCTCGCCGGGCCTGGTTGCGACGCCCGGCGTGATGCACCACAAGCTGATCAACGAGAGCAATAAGGAGCGCGTCACGCCGGTCGAGCACATGGCCGAAGCGTGCCTGCGGCTGTGCCACGGCGACTCCAAGCAGATCACGGGACGTATCGATTACGCCGACGCCGTCGTCAAAGCGTTCGCGCTGCAGCCGGCGGATCTGATCTAGGACGAATCAAACGCGTCGCGTTGCGCGGCAGATCCGATATCGGCCGCCGTCCAGGCGATGGAAATACAGCACGCGCCCGTCGGGGCTCAACGCCGGCGCCTCGACGAAACCGTTGGCTGCGGCGACGCGCTCGGGACTCAGAAACGGCTGCCCTGCCCCACTGCGCGTCATGCGATAAATTGCAATCGTGCGCGCCTGCAGGTCGAGTCTCGTGAAAAACAGTTCGCGCCGGTCGGCTGAGATCGCCGGCGCGTATTCGAGCGCCGGCGTGTTGACCGATGCGAGCATTGCGGCGCTGCCTGCGTCACGCACGAAACGCTCCGCCTGGCGATGCGCGATTCCGATATCGGCCGAATCCGGGACCGCGCCACCGCTGAAGCGGCCCTCGACGTAGTAGAGCGAGTCGCCGTCGCGGCTGATTTCGGCGTCGAAGTTGACGAATCCTTTGCGCTCACTCGACACACCGGGCACGAGCGCGATCTGCGTCACGACGCCATCGGCCCAACGTCCGCGGTACAACGTCGCGAGTGTCTGCGCGTACGAGCGGGTCGACACCCAGTAGATTCCCCCGGACCCATCGATGCTGGGCACACCATCGAGCGCGTTCGAATTTGCGCTGGCGATCGGGCCGACGTACTGGAAACGTCCGTCGTCGAGTTTGCGCGCCCAATGTAGATCGGTCATCTCCGGTGGCGAGTTGCGGTTGTTGAACAGTAGATCGCCGCGGATGGGTTCGATGAACGGCTCCATCGCATCACCGTCGTAGCCGAGAATCTCGACGCATCCGTCCGCGACGAACGCGTCGGTCGCCGGCGAGTCGATTGCGCCGCGGATGCCGGAAGCGCAACCGACGAGCAGCAAACACGCGAGCAGTGCGAGCGGGATCAGCGGCAGGGTTGCGTGTCTCAACGTACCGGAATCTCCGTCTTTTTGATCACGGTGCGCAGCGCAAAGCTCGAATGCACGCGATCCACGCCGGGCAGACGCGTCAGGTGCTGACTATGGACGCGCTCATAGTCGCGCGAATCCGCGACGATAACGCGCACCAGATAGTCGGCGTCGCCGGACATCAGGTAGCACTCCATCACTTCTGGAATTTTGCGGACTGCGGTTTCGAAACTCTTCAAATCGTCCTGCTGCTGACTCGTCAGCGTGATGCGCACGAACACGTTGTCGGGATATCCGGCCGACGACTGATCGACCAGACCGACATAGCCGCGGATCAAGCCGACCTCCTCCAACCGGCGCACGCGGCGCAGGCACGCCGACTCGGACAGATTGACCTGCTGGGCCAGCGCCGCATTGGTCAGCCGGCCGTCCAGTTGCAGCTCGTGGAGGATTAAGCGGTCAGTTCGATCAATGTCAGCGGATAGTTGCGCCATTTGCCGGAGATTCCGGTGATTTATTGCGTACTTT
>CAYUMA010000451.1:0-1841 GCA_964445675.1 uncultured Pseudomonadales bacterium
GAGTGGCTCGCCGCCGACCGCTCGGCACGATTCGACTTGTCGCAGCCGCCGCTGCTGCGCTTCGCGCTGCTGCGCATGGGCGCCGAGAGGCAACAACTGGTGTTCACCCATCATCACATCCTGATCGACGGATGGTCCATGCCGATCTTCTTCCGTGAGTTGATCGGTCTGTGTAGCAGCGGCGCCGACACCGAAGCCCTGCCGCAGGTGCGACCGTACACGGACTTCCTGTCGTGGCTGGCGCGGCAGGACAGGGACGCCGCAATCGCCGCATGGCGCGATTCTCTGGCAGGACTCGATGCACCGACTCGGCTGTCCACTGCCGATAGCCGCGATTCGGCGCGCGGTGAGCCCGAGTTGCTGGAGGCTACTTTGCCCGCGGAAGTGACGGCGCAACTGCAGACACTCGCGCGCAAGCGGGGTCTCACGCTCAGCACGGTCATGCAGGGACTGTGGGCCATACTGCTCGGACACCTGACTGGAAGGGATGATGTCGTTTTCGGCGTGACGGTCTCCGGACGTCCGGCGGGGCTGACAGGTGTGGAAGAGATGGTCGGACTGTTCATCAACACCGTGCCGCTGCGCGTGAGGCTGCGCCCCGATGCGCCTCTGTCCACAATTCTGAGCGAGATACAAGAAGGCCAGTCGCGGTTGCTGCCGTATCAGCATGCCGGCCTCGTCGACATCCTGCCTGCGGATATGTTCGATACGCTGGTCGTTTTCGAAAACTATCCGATCGACCGCGAGCGCCCTGGCGGTATCGATGGCCTGCGGATCGTCAACGTAGATTACCGTGGTGGGACGCACTACCCGCTGACACTCATCGTTGTCCCGTGGGGTGGATTACGGCTGCGGTTGGACTATCACCCCGCGCATTTCACGCGCGCAGCGACCGAGACGGTGCTAGCGCGTTTCGTCCGGTTGCTACGGGCCGCGATCGCATCGCCCGATGCGCTCCTTTACCAGCTCGATTATCTCGATGCCGGCGAGCGCCGTGTGCTGTTGCACGAGCTCAACGACACCTCCGGGACGCTACCCGAGGACGGATTGGCGAAGCTTTTCGAGGAGCAGGCGACACGCGATGGTCATGCCATCGCCATCGCTTCTGGTACGAATTCGCTGACGTACGGGGAGCTCGACGCGCGCGCGAATCTTCTGGCGCATCATCTGCGACGCGCCGGCGTCAACATCGGCAGCCTCGTGGCCGTGCGCCTCGAGCGCAGTCCCGAATTCATCGTTGCACTACTTGCAATCGTGAAGAGCGGCGCTGCGTATCTGCCCCTCGACCTCGCGTATCCGCAGGAGCGCATACAGTTTCTGCTAGACGACAGCGGCGCCGCGTTCGTGCTGACGAGGTCTGAGCAGCGGCAGGAGTTGGGTCCCTGTACCGCGACGATCGTGCTCATCGATGAGCTTTCGCAGACATCGACGGTCGCCGTTGATTCCGCAGCTGGCCTGCCGGCGATCGGCGGCGAACATCTCGCGTATGTGATGTACACCTCCGGTTCCACGGGCAGGCCAAAAGGGATTGCGGTTCCTCAGCGCGCGATCACGCGTCTGGTGCGGAACACGGACTACGTGAGCCTCGGGCCGGGAGATCGGATCGCCCATGCCGCGTCGACCTCATTCGATGCGGCGACATTCGAGATCTGGGGCGCGCTGCTCAATCGCGCGACGCTCGTGATCCTGCCGCGCGAGACCACGCTCTCGCCGGCGGCGTTCGCGGCCGCGCTTGGGTCGCAACGAATCGACACGCTGTTCCTTACGACGGCCCTTTTTAATCAGATCGTTCGAGAAGTGCCCGATGCGTTCCACTCTCTTCGCGAACTGCTCTTCGGCGG
>CAYUMA010000452.1:0-3503 GCA_964445675.1 uncultured Pseudomonadales bacterium
CGCCAGCGCGTCCCGCGGCTCGCGCGCGGCGCAACGCAACCGTTGGAGTTTCGCCTCGACGGCATCTCGCTGGGTCCCGCTGAATCGCAAATGCTGTGGGCGCCGAGCGCCGGCGCGCACCGCCTCGCGCTGGTGGATCGATCCGGAACAGTCTTCGATCAGGTCTTGTTTACGGTGCGTTAGCTGACCGCCGCAACTGTAGGAGCGATCACTGTGGGAGTTCCTCCCACAGTGATCGCTCCTACAAATGGCCGAAGTCCTGGCGTGGCGTCATGCGCGCAGATCACTACAATAGCCGGTCCCCAAAATCCTGCGTGCCATGCAGAAGAGCCTGCAACATCTGATCGCGCTGCTCGATCTCGAAGAGATCGACGTCAATCATTTCCGCGGTTCGAGTCCGAGCGAAGGCTGGCAACGCGTGTACGGTGGGCAAGTGATCGGCCAGGCGCTGGTCGCCGCCTCGCGCACCGTCACGCCGGAGCGCCACGCGCACTCGTTGCACGGCTATTTTCTGCGTGCGGGCGACACGTCCGTGCCGATCCTCTACGTCGTCGATCGGATACGCGACGGCAAGAGCTTCACGACCCGTCGCGTCGTCGCCGTGCAGCACGGCATGGCGATCTTCAACATGGCAATTTCGTTTCAAACCGTCGAAGACGGCTTGAGCCATCAGTTCGACATGCCGGACGTGCCGCCGCCGGAAGGCCTCGAAGACGAAGTCGAACTGCGCAAGCGCTTCGCGAAGGACATGCCGCCCGAGTACCGCGAGATGTTCACACGCGAGCGGCCGATGGACGTACGGCCCATCGATCCCAACGACTTCTTCAATCCGACGCGTAGGCTGCCGTATCAGAACTGCTGGATGCGCGCGCGCGACGCGCTGCCGGAGGATCAGCGCCTGCACCAATGCGTGCTCGCGTATTTGTCCGACTGGTCGCTGCTCGATACCGCGCTGCTGCCGCACGCGGTGTCGTTCATGCAGCAGAACATGCAGGTCGCGAGCCTCGATCACGCGATGTGGTTTCATCGGCCGTTTCGGGCCGACGAGTGGCTGCTGTTCGCGCAGGACAGTCCCAGCGCGTCGGGCGCGCGCGGGTTCAACCGCGGGCTGATCTACCGGCGCGACGGCGCCTTGATCGCGAGCGTCGCACAAGAAGGTTTGATGCGGATGCACAAAACAACTGCCTGACGTTCCCCGCTTTGCAATCCCGCAGACTTGGCCCCGATAATGACTGGCTTTTTCGACGAACCTCAAAGGGTGGGATAGTGCCGGATATTGCAAAAATCGCCGCATCGGTCGACTCGATCAGGAAAACGTTCGAGCAACACCGCTATATCTGCAGCAACCAGATCGCGACCGCGGTGTACCTCGCGTTCCACCTGAAAAAGCCGGTGCTGATCGAAGGACCCCCGGGGGTCGGCAAAACTGAACTCGCCAAGACGACCGCGACGATGTTCGGCATGCCGCTGATCCGGTTGCAGTGCTACGAAGGGCTCGACGAAGCCAAGGCACTGTACGAATGGAAGTATGGCAAGCAGCTGCTGTACACGCAGGTGCTCAAAGAGACGCTCGACGAAGTGCTGCAGGGCGCGAAGGGGTTCAAAGAATCGGTCAGCCGCCTGCACGAGTTCGGCGACATCTTTTTTTCCGAGGAATTCATCGAACCCCGGCCGCTGCTGAAGGCACTGAAGGAAGAGCACGGCTGTGTGCTGCTGATCGATGAAGTCGACAAATCCGATCACGAGTTCGAATCGTTGCTGCTCGAAATCCTGTCGGAGTTTCAGGTCACGATCCCGGAAATAGGTACGGTGAAAGCGACGGCCGAACCCCCTTTGGTATTTCTGACGAGCAACAACACGCGCGAAATCTCTGACGCACTGAAACGCCGCTGCCTGCATTTGTACATTCCGTTCCCCGACGTCGATCTGGAGCAGCGCATCATCCAGGCCCGAGTGCCCGAAATACTGCCCGAACTGCGCAGGCAGCTCGTGAATTTCATCCATGAACTGCGCGGCCTTGATCTCAAGAAAGTGCCGGCGATATCCGAGACGATCGACTGGGCGCGCACGTTGCTGCTGCTGCACACCGATCGACTCGACCCGGAACTGGTGCGCGACACGCTGAACGTGATCCTGAAGTTCCAGGAAGATATCGTGAACGTCGAAGCGGAACTGACGACGTTGACGAGCAAGGCGACTAAGAGTTGACGAAGGGTTGATCGAAGAAGCAGCGTAATGGAACGCACCCTCTCCAACTTCATTCGGGCGCTGCGCAACGCCGAAGTGCGCGTGTCCACCGCAGAGACGCTCGATGCGTTCAACGCGATGGAGCTGGTCGGCTACCGCGACCGCGCGTTTCTGAAGGACGCGTTGTCGATGGTGTTGCCGAAAACCGCCGATGAAAAGGAGCTGTTCAGCGAGTGTTTCGACTCGTTCTTCTCGTTCAAAAAATTCGCGACCGATCCACCGAGCCGCGCGGATGAAGCCGCGCAAGAAGCCGACGAAACCGCTGAGGGGCAGGATCGCGACGGCGACGGCAGCGCCGAAGGCGGCCAGGGTGCCGAGGGCCGCGGCGCAGGTGCGGGCGGCGGCCGCAAGTCGAAGCAGAAGAAGGGTGGTTTCGTCAGCGACGAGGAAGAGGAGGATCTCGGCGCCGGCGAGACATCCGCGCCGTCGTCCACGCTCGGCAAACTGCTGATCGCCGGCGCGCGCACCGAACTCTCGATGGCGATGGCCAGCGCCGCCGAAGCCGTGAACCTGAAGGAAATCCAGGTGTTCACGCAGAAGGGTCTGTATACGCGCCGGATCATGGAGGCGATGGGGCTCAACGAACTCGGGCGCGAGATTTCGGGACTGCGGCAAAGCCGCGCCACACCGGATCGACGCCTCGGGCAGGAGCTGACAAAACGGCGCGAATGGTTGCGCGAGCAAGTGCGTGACTACGTCGAACAACAGTTCCTGCTGCACGCCGATGCGACGGGCCGGCGCCTGCGCGAAGATCTGCTGCGTAAGGTGAAGCTCTCCAACGTTGAGCAGCGGAACTTCCGGTTGATCCAGGATGTCGTATTCCGGATGGCGAAAAGGCTCGCGTCGCTGCACTCCCGCCGCAAGAAGGTATTCAAACGCGGTGCACTGAACGTGCCGCGCACGTTGCACCACAACATGGCGTACGACGGCGCAATCTTCGATCTGCATTGGAAGTCGGTGAAGATCGATCGCCCGAAGGTGTTCGCGATCTGCGACGTCAGCGGATCGGTCGCCAACTACGCGCGGTTTATGCTGATGTTTTTGTACAGTCTCGAAGAAGTGATGCCGAAGGTGCGCTCGTTTGCGTTCTCGTCCGATCTCGCCGAAGTCACGGAGCTGTTCGAGCGCAACAAGATCGAGGACGCCATCGCGAAGGCACTGCGCGACTACAGCGGCGGCTCCACCGACTACGGTCAGGCGTTCGTCGACTTCAAGAAAAATTGTCTCGACGACGTCGACAACCGCACGACGATCAT
>CAYUMA010000453.1:0-2549 GCA_964445675.1 uncultured Pseudomonadales bacterium
GGGCGTCGTGTCCAACGCGCGCGCGGAGGTGTAGTCGTAGCAGGTGACCATCGAGAGTCGTGCCGCGGCGCGCTTTCGTGCGGCAAAGTCGAGTACGTTCATGATCGTTGCCTCCGATCACGGACGCCGACAGGGGCCGAACGCAACGGGTGTCGCTTCGGCTCGGGTACCTGTCCACGTCGCGTGGATCAAGTCCGTCAAAGTTGAAGATTGTGCTCCGGTGATGCGACCCGGCCTGTCCCTGTTCAGATGACAGCCGTCGTGGGGCGCGTCGACGCGGAGTCTAACAGCGCCGGCGTTCGAGGGGGAACACCACCGTCGCTGGCAAAGCCGATCGTGTCCGTAGTGCTCACTGCTCTCCACAGTTCCGCACGCACGCCGTGCCCGATTGGACGAACGATGCGAAGCCGTCAGTGACGTTTTGTTAGTCTCCGCCACATCGGCGGAGCGTGGCGATGCGGTTCGACAAACTTCGAGAAGACATGCAGCGTTGGGGCCTGATCAAAGCATTGTATGTGCGCGTGATGTGGCGTCTGCAGAACTATCTTGGTTTTCGTCTGTTCGTTGTGCAGTCGAGAGTGCTGGATTCCAACGTGCCCGACGATGACATCCCTGAGGGAAGTTCGGCTCGCTTGCTAGAAGAGGACGAACTCGCAGAGTTCTGTCGTGATCAGTCATTGGGCTTGTCGGAAAGCCTCGTTGCGAAGGCGTGTGCCCGGGGCGACGTGTGCTTTGGCTACCTCGAGCGGGGATCACTCGTGTCTTATAAGTGGATCGCAACGAGGTCCACATCGGCAGAAGCCGGCTTGTGGGTCCACTTTGCGAATGGGTACAGCTATTCATACAAAGCACTCACGGTACCGTCGCACCGCGGGCGTCATCTGCAAGAGTGTGTGGTCCACGTATCGGACCGTTGGCGGACGTCACAAGGTTTGCGATACAACATCGGCTACATCGATACGCGCAATCTTGCATCGATCGCAGCGGACCGTCGCTATGGCAATCGCCCCGTTGGATATGCGGGCTACATCAATTGGTTTGGCCGTGTCGTCCCGTTCCGCACTCCTGGCGCCAAGGCTTGTGGTTTCGGTTTTTTTTCACCGTCGGCCGATCAAAGTGGCGAACGGACCATCTGATCTGTCTGTCGCTCATCCGCACGACTCGCGCCGTCACGCACGTGCGGCCATTGGCACCAAAGGAGCAGTTGCCGAATGAGAACCGACAGGATTCGAGAAGACATTCAGCGTTGGGGCGCGATCAAAGCGTTGTATGTGCGCGTGATGTGGCGTCTCCAGAAATATCTTGGTTTTCGTCTGTTCGTTGTCCACACACGGGAGCTGAATGCCGACGCGCCCGACCATGACATGCCGGAGGGCTGTTCGATCCGCATGCTCGAAGAGAAGGAACTCGTCGAGTTATGTCGCGATCCGTCATTGGGCTTGACCGAGAGTTCCGTGGCGAAGGCGTGCGCGCGCGGCGCCGTGTGCTTTGGTTACCTGGACCACGGATCACTCGTGGCTTACAAGTGGATCGCGACCGGACCGACGCCGGCTGAAGCCGGCTTGTGGGTGCGCTTCAGCGATGGGTACAGCTATTCATTCAAGGCGTTTACCGCGCCATCGCACCGAGGACGTCACCTGCGAGAGTGTCTGATCGACTTTTCGGAGCATTGGCGGATTTCACAGGGTTGGCGGCACAGCATCGGCTACATCGATACGCGCAATCTCGCATCGATCACGGCGGGCCGTCGCAGCAACAATCGTCCGGTCGGGTATGCGGGCTACATCAAATGGTTTGGTCATATCGTCCCGTTCCGCACAGCGGGCGCCAAGGCAGTTGGTTTTAGTTTTTTTTGGCCGTCGGCTGATGAAGAGGGCGAACGGATAATCTGACGGTGCGCCGATCATCCATTGGGGGTCGACGCGCCCACGTGCTGAGGCAGCACCTGGGCCGATCGGTTCGAGCTGCTCACGCACGCCGCTCACGCCCCGTGAGCACCTCGCTGCGCGAATTCCACGCGCGTTCGAGCAGCGCTTCGACCGCGCCGGGTTCGAGTGCAGCTTCGCGCGCGACCCAGTCGAGTTCTGCGCGAATCGTCGTGTCGAAGATGCCGGGGTCGTCGCTGGCGACGACGAACGGCACACCGGCGTCGAGGAAGCGGTGCACCGGGTGGTGTAACGGGTCGGCGATGCCGCCGATGCGCAGGTTCGATGTCGGGCACACTTCGACGACCGCCCCGGTCGCGCGCACGCACGCCATCGCATAGGTTTGCCGCGCGCGAACGTCGGCGAGCCGCTGGGCGTCGTAGTGGTGCGTCACGCGCTCGTCAGGTTTGCGCAGTTGCAGTGCATCGCGCTCCCGCGCAAGCGCGTGCTCGTTCACGCGTACGCCGCGCACGCGCAGCCCGTCCGCGTGCGCAAGGTCATAGCCGATCTGGTCGAGGCGCTCGGCCACCGATTCGCTGCGTGCGTGCGCGCCGTACACGTCGGGATCGACACCGAGCGCGATCGCGTGGCCGAGCCGGTGCGCGCCGAACTGCGCCGCTTCGT
>CAYUMA010000454.1:0-18634 GCA_964445675.1 uncultured Pseudomonadales bacterium
GTGGTGCTCGTGGGTGATTCGGAAACGAGTGTCGGGAAATCGATCGTGCCTGGCAAGGCTCGTTGCTGCAGTTATCGAATCGGTTGGCTGCCGGGTGACATCACGGCGTTACGGTCCGCCGCCCGCGCCATGTCATCCATCTTCTCCCGGGCGTTCGCGCTCTCGGCGTCGGCCTGCGCGCGCGTCCTGCAGGTCTTGCGCGCGATGCGCGAGCCGACCGGCGCTTGATAGGTGCAGCGGACCTGCTTCTCGTACGCGGACTTTGCGGCCGCTTTCGTGGGTTCTGGCGGCGCCGCCGATGGGTCCGCCTCGGCGGCGACATGCAACGGCGACAGCGCGATCACTGCAATCCACACAAATGTCAGCATTCTCACAGGTGTCACCCGATCTGGCCCTTTTCTGCAGCCTATCAGCCGCTTTTGCTTTCACACAATGAAACGATCAAGAGGTCGTGTCTCAAAGTGAGACACTCCCGATCTGAAACGTCGTGAATGCCGCGCGCGCAGTTAGAATCGCGCCTTCCATTCATCTGGCCTCGACCATGGCTCACTCGGACATCTATATCGTCGCTGCCGCGCGGACCCCGATCGGCAGCTTTCAAGGCAACCTGAAAGCGCTGACCGCGCCGGCGCTCGGCGCGGCAGCGATCCGCGCGGCAGTGCAACGCAGTGGCATCGACGGCGCTGCAGTCGACGAAGTGATCCTTGGCAATGTCGTCAGCGCCGGCGTCAAACAAGCGCCCGCGCGCCAGGCCGCCCGCGGCGCCGGACTTCCCGACGCGTGCGGCGCAACCACGGTCAACAAGGTATGTGGCTCCGGCATGAAAGCAACGATGCTCGCGACTGACCTGCTCCGAGCCGGCAGCGCGAACGTCGTCGTCGCCGGTGGCATGGAGAGCATGACGAACGCGCCGTACCTGATTGCGAAAGCGCGCCAAGGTCTGCGCATGGGTCATGGCGAACTCAAGGATTCGATGTTTCTCGACGGCCTCGAAGACGCAGAAACGGGTCGCGCGATGGGCACGTTCGCGCAGGACACCGCCGATCGTTATCAGATCACGCGCGCCGACATGGACGCGTTCGCGCGCCGTTCGGTCGAGCGTGCGCTGGCCGCGATGCGCGGTGGCGAACTCGCGCCCGAGATCGCGCCACTGTCACTCGGTGACGTCACAATCAGCGACGACGAGCAGCCGGGCCGCGCGCGGCTCGACCGCATCGCTACGTTGAAGCCGGCCTTCAAAGAAGGCGGCACAATTACCGCCGCGAACTCGAGTTCGATCTCCGATGGCGGGTCGGCGCTGGTGCTGGCAACCGCAGCGGCGGCGACGCAGCATCGCCTGGAACCCATCGTTCGCATCGCCGGACACGCGACACATTCGCGCCATCCGGCGGAATTCACGATCGCGCCGGTAGGCGCGATCCAAAAGCTGCTCGATCAGCTGAATTGGCAGATCGGTGACGTCGATCTGTGCGAAATCAACGAAGCATTCGCGATGGTGACGCTGCTCGCGATGCGCGAACTGGGTCTTCGCGACGAAACCGTGAACATTTACGGCGGTGCGTGCGCCCAAGGTCATCCGATCGGATCGACCGGCAGCCGCCTGATCGTGACACTGGCGCACGCGCTGCAACGTCGTGGTGCCAAACGCGGCATCGCGGCGCTGTGTATCGGCGGCGGTGAGGCCACCGCGATCGCGCTCGAATGCCTGTAGTGCCTGCGGCGGGGCGCGTCGCGCCAAAAGACGAACGATCCACGCTAGAATCCGTGGCTCGTCCTCGCCGGTAATCCAGCCATCGTGTCCAGACTCCCCGTCATCGTCGGTCTCGGCGGCATCAATGCCGCGGGCCGGTTGTCGTTACATCACGCGTATCGCCGGATGGTCATCGACAAGCTCCCTGCCGCGGTTGCCGCTTCGACCTATCGCAGCCTTGCGGGGCTGATGAACATTCACAAAAACCCGGATGAGACCGCGACGCGCGAGTACATCAACGCGCACACGCTGGTACGCAAGATCGAATCGTTCGATTCCGCGAACATTCCGTGGCAACGCAACGTCACGCTGGGCGCCGTACAGGACGATTTCGTGTTCCGCCTGCAGCGACGCCAATTGCCCGACCACGTGCCGTCGGACTGGCGCATCAGCGACGCCGGCGACAAGGACGTTACCGTCACAGTCGCGGGCAAGCTGCACGCGTTGATCGAGGACATGCGCGCGTCGCGTGTGACGTCCGCCGGACAGGTGCCGACCGGCTTCGATCCCGACAAGCTGTATCAGTCACGCAGCCATCCGCGCGGGCTCGCGTTGACGATCTTCGGCGCGTCGGACGCGGTGCGCTCGCTGGGCATCGACTGGGACGTATTGCGCCAGACCGTGCAACCCGATCAGTTCGCCGTTTATTCGGGCAGCGCGATGGGTCAGCTCGATCTCAACGGCAGTGGCGGCATGATGCAGGCCGCACTCGTCGGCAAGCGCGTGAGTTCAAAACAACTGGCGCTCGGACTCTGCGAAATGCCGGCGGACTTCATCAACGCCTATGTGCTGGGCAGTCTCGGCGCGACGGGCGCGACGATCGGTGCGTGCGCGACCTTCCTCTACAACCTGCGTCAGGGGGTCGAAGACATCCAGAGCGGTCGGCGCCGCGTCGTGATGGTCGGCAACTCGGAAGCCCCGATTACGCCCGAGATCATCGAGGGCTATCGGACGATGGGCGCACTCGCCGAAGACGAAGCGCTGATGGCGCTCGACGGCCGTACCGACGCTGCCGACAACCGGCGCGCGTGCCGACCGTTCTCCGACAACTGCGGCTTCACGTTGTCGGAGGCGGCCACCTACACGATTCTGATGGACGACGCGCTCGCGCTCGAACTCGGCCTGATGATTCACGGCGCGGTCGGCAACGTCTACGTGAACGCGGACGGCTTCAAAAAATCGATTCCGGGTCCGGGTGTCGGCAACTACGTCACGGTCGCCAAAGCCATGTCGCTCGCGCGGCGACTCATCGGTGAAGAGGGGCTGCGTCGTCGGACGTACTTTCAAGCACACGGCACGAGCACACCGCAGAACCGGGTGACCGAATCCCACATCATGAGCGCGCTCGCCGGCGTGTTCGGCATCGAGGATTGGCTCGTCGGCGCCGTGAAGGCGTACGTCGGCCACTCGTTGGCGCCGGCCGGAGGCGACCAGCTCGCCGCTGTCGTGGGCGCGTGGCAACACGGTTGGATCCCGGGCATTACGACGATCGATCATATTGCGGACGACGTGCATCGAGCGCATCTGCGGTTTTCGATGGAGCACGTCGAATTTGATCCGACGCAGATGGACGGCGCTTTCATCAACTCCAAAGGTTTCGGCGGCAACAACGCGACCGCGCTGATCCTGTCACCGACGGTGACGCGACGGATGCTCGAGCACAAACACGGCGCCGCCGCGATGTCGGCCCACGCGCGCCGCAACGAGCCGGTGCGCAAACAGATCGAGGACTACGACGTCCGCATGAGCCGTGGCGAAGTGGCGCCGATCTACCAGTTCGGCGAAGGGGTGCTCGAGGCGGCTGATCTGACGATTACCGATACCCAAATCCGCGTGCCGGGGTATGCCCACCCGATCGATCTGGCGACGGATGATCCGTATCCCGACATGGCGGGTAGCCGCTAACCGTCTCGGCTCAATGTACCGTCGCGGGCGGCTGGCGGCGAAGCCGTTTGAGACGCTTCTCGATTTCAACGATCCAACCGCTCCCTGCGAGCGTGCGCCGCGCCTCTTCGAGTATCGCAATTGCGGCGGCCGCGTCACCGAGCAAAAACCACAGCTCGGCGCGCTCGATCTGCAGCGATCCGGGGTCGGCGACCAGCGGCAACTGACAGTCGATCAGCGCAAGCGCCGCGACGAGGTCGCCACGCGCCGCGTGGATCGCCTTGACGTTGTTGAGCATCCGCACTGCCATTTCGTCGGCCGACGCCGGTGTCAGCGCGGTCGCGCGCAGGTGTTCGAGGCCCGCGGCCGCGAGCCGTTTGTCGATGTCAGCGCTCGAAAGCGCAACCGCATTCGCTGGATCGATCAGTGCGCCGTCGGCGCGCAGCAGAAAGTTTCCGGGGAAATTGATCCCCTGGGTCGTCAGTCCCGCGGCCCGACCCACCATCAGATAGGGAATCGAAAGCAGTATCGGGATGCCACGGCGCGACGTCAGCACCGCGTCGATGCGACTCGCATCGAGGCTCGACGGATCGTCGGTCATCCTGAAGCCCTCGTCGCGCAGAAATGCAACGAGCGTCGCCGGGTCGGCTGGGACCGACCGGCCGCGCACGAATTGATCGTGCAAGTCGACGAGCATCCCGCGTACGCGGGCCGCGTCGACCGACGGTGACAGCAGCGTCGCCACGAGCAGTGCGGCGGACAACTCGTCACGATCAGGATCGTTGCGATACGTTGCAACGGACGTTGCGTCGAAGGTCACGCCTTCAATGCTCCCGTGTCGCGGCGAACCGGATATCGGGCCAGCGCTCTTGCGTCAGCACCAGATTCGTCCGCGTCGGCGCGAGGTACGCGAGGTAGCCGCCGCCGTCGACCGCCAGACTCTCCGCGTGCTTGCGCCGGAATTCTTCGAGCTTGGCCGGGTCCTGCGCATAGACCCAGCGCACGGTGTGAACGTTGGCGTCGTCGTAGAGGCAATCGGCCTTGTATTCGTCGTTCAGCCGAAATGCGACCAGATCGAATTGCAGTGCGCCGACCGCGCCGACGATCATTTCATTGCGCGCGAGCGGCTTGAATACCTGGGTCGCCCCCTCCTCCGACAATTGCGCCAGACCCTTCTCCAGTTGTTTGGTCTTCAACGGATCACGCACGCGGACGCGCCTGAACAGTTCCGGCGCGAAGTTCGGCACACCGGTGAAGCGCAGGTCCTCGCCTTCCGTGAAGGTGTCGCCGATCTGCACAGAGCCGTGGTTGTGCAGACCGATGATGTCGCCCGGATATGCCTCATCCGCGTGCACGCGGTCACCCGCCATGAACGTCACCGCGTCGGACACTTTGATTTCCTTACCCGTACGCACGTGGCGCATCCGCATACCCGTGCGGTACTGACCCGAACAGATGCGCAGGAACGCGATCCGGTCACGGTGCTTTGGATCCATGTTCGCCTGAATCTTGAAAACGAATCCGCTGAACGCGCCCTCATCGGGCGAGACCACCCGCTCATGCGCCGCGCGCGGCAACGGCGCCGGCGCGTTGTCGACGAGGCAGTCGAGCATATGCGCGACCCCGAAGTTGCCGAGCGCCGTGCCGAAGAACACCGGGGTCGCCTCCCCCCGCAGAAAACTCGCCCGATCGAACGCATGACTCGCGCCGCGCACCAGCTCGATCTGCTCGCAGAACTTCGTGTAGTCGGTGCCGATGAATTCGCGGGCGGCATCGCTGCCGAGCCCATCGATCGTTTCGTAGCGATGCAGGTGATGGCCATGACCGGTCGCGTAGCAGTGGATACGATCCTGGTCGAAGTGATAGACGCCGCGAAAATAACGCCCCGACCCGATCGGCCACGTCACCGGCGCGCACTTAATGCCGAGCACGTTCTCGACTTCGTCCAACAGTTCGATCGGTTCGCGAATCTCGCGATCGAGCTTGTTGATGAACGTCAGGATCGGCGTGTCGCGCAACCGGCACACCTCCATCAACTTGATCGTGCGCGGCTCGACGCCCTTGGCGGCGTCAATGACCATCAGCGCCGAGTCGACCGCCGTCAGCGTGCGGTAGGTGTCCTCAGAGAAGTCCTCGTGACCGGGCGTGTCGAGCAGATTGACGATGTGGTCGGCGTATTCGAACTGCATCACCGAGGTCGTGACGGAAATGCCCCTTTCGCGCTCCATCGCCATCCAGTCGGAGGTCGCATGCCGATCGGATTTGCGCGCCTTCACCGTCCCGGCCAATTGAATCGCATTGCCAAGCAGCAGCAGTTTTTCGGTGACGGTGGTTTTGCCGGCATCGGGGTGCGAGATGATTGCAAACGTGCGGCGTGTCGCGACGGCCTGTTTCACGGGGTACCTGGCGGTGGAAGGTAGGGCGAAAAAGCGCGCGATTATACGGTGTTCGCGCGGTTGCGGGATCGACGACGTTCAGACCTTCGGCAACGTCAACGCGAGCACGCGCGCATCTTCGTTGCCCATCTCGGCCGGGTAGTAATCTTTGCGTTGGCCGACCTCACGGAATCCGAGTGAGTCGTATAGCGCCGCCGCGACTCGATTCGACGGCCGCACTTCGAGATACACGATCGTCGCGCCGCGTTTGGCGGCGCGCGCGAGCATCTGCACGACGATCTGTCGCCCGAGTCCGAACCCTTGTTGATCGCGGCGCACGCACGCATTCAATAAATGTCCTTCGTTGGCACCGATCGACAGCACGCCGTGACCGATGATCACAGAGTCGCGTTGCGCGACCCAACACTCGTAACCTGATTTCAGGCAATCGCTGAACACACCGCGCGTCCACGGAAATGCGTAGCTGCGCGTCTCGTTCTCGACGACACGATCGAGATCGTCCGGCTCCATCGGGCGGAAGCTCAGGATCGGTCGTTCTGAGATACGCTGAGCCATAGTCTCTGTTTCGCTAAAGGATCGGCGCGCAACGCACTCGCCGCTGGCAGCCGTAGCGTGCGCTCCTCGTGCGCACGCTGCGTGCGCTCCTCGTGCGCCGCTGAATCGTCGCCGTCCGCGTTGGCTTCGAGCAGAGCAGTCGCAGCGGCGCCCAGCAATAACAACCAACGCGCGGCTGCCCGTTCGGTCTGGCCGCGCAGAAATCCTCGATACGCGTTGCGCGCGGCCGTGATGCCGGCATCGCCCGTTTGCGTCAATGGCCATCGAAACGCCGCGTGCTGCAGCGGCGCGGCGGCACCGGCGACCGCGAGCACGATATCTTGCGCGATGCGTTTATCGAGCGGGTCCAGTAACTCACCGACAATGACGATGCCGGGCGCGGAGAAACAATCGAGCGCGACGGTCGGGCTGAGCGCGGCGTGCAGCGGCTCCGCGACAGCGGCAATCGGCGCGACCGACACGACCGGCGCCACCGATGTGGCAGGCGCGACGCTGGGGGTTGCAGCCACATCTGCTGCAACGCTGCGTCGTCGCACCCAGATGTCGACGCCCATCTGCGTCAGCACGCGCTGCTGCTGTTTCGACAATGTGCTCGTAGACGCTGTCACTCGCGCATTCTACTCATGCATCGGTCGCTGCCCAGCCGCATTCTTCAACTGCGGCAGCGGAAACGGTATCGTGGCGACCCGGCTGCGGTCAGGCACACGATGAAATACCACACCGACGACGTCCGGATCACCGGCATGGAAGAGGTGCAGGCGCCCGCTGCGCTGCTGCAGACCCTGCCGATCTCCGACGGCGCGTCACAACTCGTTTTCAACGAACGCCGCGCGCTCAGCGACATCATTCACGGCCGCGACCCGCGCCTGATCGTCGTCATCGGCCCGTGCTCGATCCACGATCCCGCCGCCGCGCTCGAATACGCGCAGCGCCTGGCCGAGCAGGCGAGCGCCTATCGCGCAACGCTTGCGATCGTGATGCGGGTGTATTTCGAAAAACCGCGCACGACGATTGGCTGGAAAGGATTGATCAACGATCCGCATCTGAATAATTCATACGACATCAATCTGGGTCTCAAGACCGCGCGGGGATTACTGCGCGCGCTGATCGACCTGGGTGTTGCGACCGGCACGGAGTATCTCGATCCAATCTCGCCGCAGTATTTCGGCGACCTCGTCTGCTGGGGCGCCATCGGCGCGCGCACGACGGAGAGTCAGATCCACCGCCAGCTCGCGTCGGGGTTGTCGTGTCCGGTCGGCTTCAAGAACAGCACCGACGGTTCGGTGCAGGCGGCCGTGGATGCCGTCAAATCGGCGCGCCACGCGCACATCTTCCTGTCGGTGACGAAACAAGGCCATTCGGCGATTTTTTCGACGTCGGGTAACGAGGACTGTCACATCATCCTGCGCGGCGGCGGCGGGCGCCCGAACTTCGACAGCGCATCGGTGCGGCGCGCGGCGCGATTGCTCGAAGAGGCGGGCTTGTTGCCGAAGCTGATGATCGATGTCAGTCACGCGAACAGCAACAAGGATTTCCGAGCCCAGAAGACCGTGTGTGCCGATATCTGCCAACAGCTCGGCAGTGGGGAGACGCGCATCATCGGCGTCATGATCGAGAGTAACCTCGTCGAGGGACGTCAGGATCTCGGCGGCGGCCGCGACCTCACGTACGGGCAGAGCGTCACCGACGCGTGCCTGGGTTGGGACGACTCGGTGCGTTGCCTCGAGCAGCTGGCCGACGCGGTCGCGCGGCGCAACGCACCGGCGGCCGCTGCTCAGGATGTCGCGAGCGCCTGAGCGCGGTCGGTGAGCGCCGCCATCACGAAATCGTTGCGGTGCAATCCGCCGACGACGTGGGTCCACCACGTCACCGTGACGCGACCCCACTGCGTGAGAATGTCCGGATGGTGATCTTCGGCGTCGGCCAGCGCGCCGATGCGGTTCGTGAACGCGAGCGCCTCGGTGAAATCGTTGAACCGGAACTGCCGCTCGAGCCGTTCGACACCGTCACGCGTCACGCACTGCCAATCGCCGACGCGTGCGAGCAGCGCATCACGCTCGACGTCGGTGAGGCGCCGCGCCGTGCGCGTCACCGCGACGCAGTGCTCTTCAGACAGCGGGATCGTCGGGGTCGGGCACATCGACGTCACCCTTGCGCGATCGCACGAGCCATTGCACCGGACCGCTGAACGCGTACACCACCGTCAGCGCCAGCAGCACGCGCGGCGGATCCACGAGCACGATCGCGAAGACCAGCACCACCGCGACGAGCACGACGAACGGGACGCGACCGCGCAACGTCATCGATTTGGGCGAGAAGTAGCGGAAGTTGCTGACCATCAGCATCGCGGCAACTGTCGTGACCACGGCGACGAGGCCGACCTGCAGACCGGCGACGAGTTCACCGGGGTTGCGACTGTCTTCGAGCACCCAGATCGTCGTGACGACCAGACACGCCGCGGCCGGACTCGCGAGCCCGGTGAACGACGAGATATCCCCGGCCGTGTTGTAACGCGCGAGCCGCAGCGCTGTGCACGCCATATACAGAAACGTCACGACCCACCCCAACTGTCCGAGCTGCGACAGCGCCCACGTGAACGCGACGAGGGCCGGCGCGACGCCAAAGGCGACCATATCCGAAAGGCTGTCGTACTCCGCGCCGAACGCGCTCTGCGTGTGTGTCATGCGCGCCACGCGTCCATCGGCCGTGTCGAGCATCGCCGCGGCATAGATCGCAATCGACGCCGAAATGAAGTTGCCATTCATCGCCGCGACAATGGCGTAGAAGCCGGCAAACAACGCACCCGTCGTGATCAGATTCGGCAGCAGATAGATGCCCCGTCGCGCCGGGCCGTGCGCCTCTTCGAGATCGTCAGCTCGGGTCGGTGGCACCGGCCGCAGCGGGTTTTTTCGTTCTGGTTCGCGCGACGAATCAGTCAACAACGTAGCCTCGTCAGTTCTTCTCGCGGTCGACCAATCGTTTCGCGTGAATCCACGGCATCATCGCGCGGAGTTTTTCGCCGACCTGTTCGATCTGGTGCGCCTGGCTGATCCGGCGCATCGCCTTGATCGAGGGGGCTCCGGCCTGGTTCTCGAGCACAAACTCGCGCGCGAATTTGCCGGACTGAATTTCTTCGAGAATACGCTTCATTTCCCGCTTGGTCTCTTCGGTGACGATGCGCGGCCCCCGCGTCAGGCCGCCGTACTCGGCGGTATTGGATACCGTGTACCACATGTTCGTGATGCCGCCTTCGTAGAAAAAATCCACGATCAGCTTCAGTTCATGCAGGCACTCGAAGTACGCCATCTCCGGCGCGTAACCCGCTTCGACGAGCGTCTCGAACCCCGCCTGCACCAGCGCCGCGGCGCCGCCACACAGCACCGCCTGCTCACCGAACAGATCCGTTTCGGTTTCTTCGCGGAACGACGTCTCGATGACGCCGGCGCGACCGCCGCCGTTGGCGGAGGCATACGACAGCGCGGTCTCCTTGGCGCGGCCGCTCGAATCCTGCGCGATCGCGATCAGGCTCGGCACGCCGCCGCCTTCGACGTACGTCGAGCGCACCGTGTGGCCCGGCCCTTTCGGCGCGATCATGATCACGTCGAGGTCCGCGCGCGGCTGAATCAGCTGAAAGTGAATGTTGAAGCCGTGGCCGAATGCGAGCGTCGCGCCGTCTTTGAGATTCGGCTCGATCTGATCGCGGTACAGCGCCGGATGCGTTTCATCGGGCGCGAGGATCATAACGACATCCGCGTCCTTCACCGCCGCGGGCACCTCGGCAATCTTCAGGCCCGCGTTTTCGACCTTGCGCCACGAAGCCGAAGATTTGCGCAATCCGACGACGAGGTTTTTGACACCGGAATCCCGCAGGTTGTTCGCGTGCGCGTGACCTTGCGAACCATAGCCGAGAATCGCAACTTTCATGCCTTGGATGATCGATAGATCGGCATCCTTGTCGTAGTACACCTGCATAACGTTAACCCCTCGAGACAACGGTTAGAGACTCAGGACTTTTTCGCCGCGACCGACGCCGGACACGCCGCTGCGCACGACTTCGAGAATCACGGCGCGATCGATCGCGCGGATGAATGCATCGAGCTTGCCGGACGGACCCGTCAGCTGGACGGTGTAGCTCGTGTCGGTGACATCGACGATCTGGCCGCGAAAGATGTCGGTCGTGCGTTTGAGTTCGGCACGGTGGACACCCTGGGCGCGCAGCTTGATCAGCATCAGTTCGCGTTCGACGTGATCACCATCGGTGAGGTCCATCACCTTGACGACCTCGATCAGCTTGTTCAGCTGCTTCATGATCTGTTCGATTTTCGACGCGTCGCCGCGCGTCGTCACCGTGAGCCGGGACAGCGTCTCGTCTTCGGTCGGCGCGACGGTCAGCGTTTCGATGTTGTAGTTGCGTTGTGCGAAGAGGCCCACCACGCGCGACAACGCGCCCGCTTCGTTCTCGAGCAAGATCGCGATGATGCGGCGCATCAGTTGGTTTCCGTTTTGGACAGGAACATGTCGCGCATCGAACCGCCCTTGATGGCCATCGGATAGACGTGTTCGTCCGGGTCGATGTGAACATCGAGAAACACGAGCCTGTTCTTGTACTTTGCGCCAAATGCTTCGGTCATTGCCGGCAAGAGTTCGCCGAGCCGATCGACGCGGATCCCGACGTGCCCGAACGATTCGACCAGCCGCACGAAATTCGGCAGCGCATCCCGGTACGTACTGTGCGAGTGGCGTCCGCCGTATTGCATGTCCTGCCACTGCTTGACCATCCCGAGCGCCGCATTATTCAGATTGACGATCTTGATCGGCAGGCCGTACTGCTGGCACGTCGACAGCTCCTGCATGTTCATCATGAAGCTGCCTTCACCGGTGACGCATGCAACCGTCGCGTCAGGGTATGCGAACTGCACGCCCATCGCCGCGGGCAAGCCGAATCCCATCGTGCCGAGCCCGCCGGAATTGATCCAGCGGCGCGGCATATCGAAGTGATAGTACTGGGCCGCGAACATCTGATGCTGGCCGACATCGCTCGTGACGTACGCCTTGCCCCCTGTCGCCTGATAGAGCGCCTGGATGACCTGCTGCGGCAACACCACCGCATCGGCGTCGGGATTGTCGAGCATATGGTGATTGAGGCCATGCGCGGCGCGCCACCCATTGATCTGCGCCCACCAGCTTTGTAGCGCCGCGCGATCGGGCAAGTCGTGCTTCGTCAGTTCCTGCTCGAGCATTGGCTCCATTTCCTCGAGCACCGCATGTACCGGGCCGACGATTGGAATATCCACCGGAATGATTTTAGAAATCGACGCCGGATCGACGTCGACGTGGATGATCCGCGCTTGCGGGCAGAACTTTTTCGTGTCGTTGGTGACGCGGTCATCGAAACGCGCGCCGATTGCAAAAATCAGATCGCACGCATGCATCGCGTTGTTGGCTTCGAACGTGCCGTGCATACCGAGCATGCCGAGAAACTGCGGATCCGGCGCGGGAAACGCGCCCAGACCCATCAACGTGTTCGTCACGGGATAGTTCAAACGCCGCGCGATGCGGGTCAGCAGTTGCGCGCCATTACCCTGGATGACACCGCCGCCGGCATAGATCACCGGGCGTTTCGCGCGCGCCAATGCTTCCACCGCGCGACGGATCTGGCCACTGTGACCGCGCGTGGCCGGGTTGTACGAGCGCAGCTTCACCGACTTCGGGTATTCGTACGGCGCGGTGATCGCCGGATCGGTTGTGTCCTTCGGGATGTCGATCACGACGGGGCCGGGTCGTCCGGACGTCGCGATGTAAAACGCCTTCTTGACGATCAGCGGAATCTCGGCGGCGCTGCGCACCAGGAAACTGTGCTTCACGACCGGCCGCGAGACGCCGACCATATCGGTTTCCTGGAACGCATCGGTGCCGATCAGATCGGTCGGCACCTGACCGGAGATGACGACCAGCGGAATCGAATCCATGTATGCGGTCGCAATGCCGGTGATCGCGTTGGTGGCACCCGGTCCCGACGTGACGAGCACGACGCCGGGGCGCCCCGTCGCCCGCGCGTAACCGTCGGCCATGTGCGTGGCGGCCTGTTCGTGGCGCACCAGAATGTGTTCGACGCGCTGCTGCCGGAAGATCGCGTCATAGATGTGCAACGCCGCGCCGCCCGGGTAACCAAAGATGTAGTCCACGCCTTCGTCCTGCAGCGCGCGGATCAGCATGTCGCCGCCCGAAAGATGCTCCGTCATCGGATCCTCGGATAAAGGGAGATGGCGCGTGACGTCGCTCGACGTCGCCGCGCGGTGCGCGAAATAGCCGCGTATTTTTGTGCGCCGCACGATGCATGTCAATTTGATCCGCGTGTGCTCGGCTGCCGTTCGAGAATGCTAACTCCGGCACGAAACGCGGCGATTGGCGCCAGAACGCCTGTGCTATCCTGCGGCCAATCGCGTAAAACGCGCGCAATCCATTGAGGCCGCCGATGAGCGTCCGAACCATTCTCCTCGTCCTCGTGGTGCCGTTGCTGATGGGATCGGAGGTTTATCGTTACGTCGATGCCAACGGCGTGGTCACCTACGCGCAGCAACTGCCGTACGGCGTTGAAGGTGAACGCATCACGACCGTCGCCGGCGCTGCAAGCCAGAGCGCTCCGGCCGTCCCGGCAGTGCCGGAGAAGCCGGCCGAACCGGTGTTGTCGCCGCAACAACAGGCAATGCTCGACAAGTTGAAGGCGGCTGACCAGGCTCGCAAGAACGAGATCGCGCAGATCCGTGAAGCCAACTGCGCGCGTTCACAGGACGTACTGACGAACCTGTCGATGTCGGGCCGGATCCGCGTCAAAGGCCCGGATGGTGAAGAGGTCAAGATGCCCGAAGAAGAGCGGCAGGTCCGCATCACCGAAGCGCAAGCCGGGATCGTTGCGAACTGCGCGCCGCCCGAACAGCCCGTTGCAACTGAAGCCCCGGCGACCGAGCAGAACGTCGCCAACACGAACGGCTAGCGAACGGCTAGCCAACGGCTGATTCAGCCGACCGCGTCGCCTTCGGACAACCAGATCAACGCCGCCATCCGACCCGTTACGCCATCGCGCCGATACGAGTAAAAGCGCTCTTCGGCGTACGTGCAGTACCCTCCTCCATAGATTTCGGTCACTCCGAGTTCGTTGAGTTCGGCTCGAGCAAGCGCGTATAGATCGGCGTGCCACTTGCCGGCGGTCCTTCCAGGCTGCAGTGCAGCGGCGATGGTCGGTGCCGCAATCGACGCAAGGAGCGCGTCGCGCACGTCCTCGCCCACTTCGTAATGCGCCGCCCCGATGGCCGGACCCAGCCACGCGAGCAACGGTTGCGTGCGCGGGACCAACCGCTCGACGAGCCGGCCCAGAACCCCTTGCGCGAGCCCACGCCAACCGCAGTGCGCCGCCGCAACCAGTGTTGCCGCGCGGTCGCAGATCAGCACCGGCAGACAATCCGCCGTCAGGATGCCGCACGCGTGCGCAGGCGTTCGACTGAACGACGCATCCGCAGCCGGTGGCACCGTTCGATGCAGCGCCGCGTCGACGACGTCGGTTCCGTGCACCTGGCTCAGCCAGCAGATCGGTGGCGCGCCCGTCACGGCGAGCAGCCGGCGCCGATTCGCAGCAACGCTCGCCGGGTCGTCGCCGCAGTGCTCCGCCTGATTGAACGACGCATAGCGGCCTCCGCTGACGCCGCCATGCCGCGTCGTCACGAGCGCGCGCACGCGCGCCGGCGCCGGCCAATCGGGAACGATGAACTCAGCGTCTGTCAACGCGCACTCCGCTCGTTGCGGAATTGTCGGATCGATCGCTGGTCAGACACGCGATCAAATGCACGAGGTCAGGCGGCAACGGTGCGGTGAAGCGCAGCGCTGCACCGGTCACCGGATGCACGAATGTCAGTTCGTGCGCATGCAACGCCTGGCGCCGAAACCCTCGCACTGCGTCCAGCAACTCGACTGAGGGGCGCGGCGGCAAGCGGCCGCGTGACCCGTAGCGTCGATCTCCGACGAGCGGATGTCCGATCGACGCCAGGTGGACGCGAATCTGATGCGTCCGACCCGTTTCGAGTTCTGCCGCGACAAAGCAGTGCGCGCGATAGCGTTCGAGCAGCTGTATCCGTGTCACCGCCCCGCGGCCATCGACCGCAACGCGTTGGCGCAATCGATTGCCGGGGTCGCGCCCGATCGGCGCGTCGATCGTGCGCCCGCCTGTCATCACGCCTTCGATCACTGCGCGATAACGTCGCGTGACGTCGTGCCGCGCGAGCGCTGCCGTCAGTGCCCGCAACGCGGCTGTACTGCCTGCAACGATCAGCAGGCCGCTCGTGTCTTTGTCCAGCCGATGCACGATGCCTGCCCGCGGCAACGCGGCAAGCCGCGGCCGAATCTCGAGCAAGCCATTGACCAGGGTTCTGTCCGGATTCCCGGCTCCCGGGTGGACCACCACGCCTGCCGGCTTGTCGATGATCAGAAGATCATCGTCCTCGTACACGATCTCGAACGGCACGGGCTGCGGGACGTCCCAACGAGCGCGCTCGGGCGGGCTCGCGAGCAGCGCCAGAGATTCGCCGCCGAACACGCGCTGCTTCACCTGCACGATGCGACCGTCGAGCGTCAGACTGCCGTCGCGGATCCAGTCGGCCAGTTGTGTTCGCGAGTATTCAGGCCACAGCAATGCAGCCGCCTTATCAACGCGTTGTCCGGCAAGATGTGCGGGAATCCGCAGCGTCGGACACAGGTCGGGATCAATCGTTGGTGAGACCATCGGATGGGATTGATTGGGGAGTCGAGGTAGACTACGCGCCATCTTAACGCTCGGCCTCGACCAGATGACACGAATCGTCTTTCTCGCAAGTCTGCTCGCGCTCGCGGGATGTTCGTTGTGGCCATTCGGCAACAACAAGGCAGAAGAGGAAGACCGCAACTCATCCGAACAGGTGCTCTATCGCAGTGCCCAGGCGAGCCTGCGTTCAGGCAACTACAAGGACGCGATCGAAAAACTGCAGAAGCTCGAAGCCCGCTTTCCGTTCGGCCGCTATGCGGAGCAGGCACAGCTCGAGTTGATCTACGCAAACTTCATGTCTTATCAACCTGAGGCGGTGCGCAGTGCCGCGGATCGTTTTATCCGGCTGCACCCGCAACACCCGAACGTCGACTACGCGTACTACCTGAAGGGTCTGGCCGAATTCAACCGCGACCGCGGACTGATGGATCGCTTCGCGTCGACCGACATCAGCAAACGCGATCCGAGTTCGGTACGGCAATCATTTGTCGACTTCTCCGAATTGCTGCAGCGTTTCCCCGAGAGCGTATACGCTGCCGACGCGCGCCTGCGGATGATCTATCTCGTCGACGTACTCGCGCGGCACGAAATCAACGTCGCGAACTTCTACGTGCGGCGCGGCGCGCTTGTCGCGGCGGCGAATCGTGCCCGCAACGTCGTCGAGCACTACTCACAGTCGGAATGGATCGACGAGGCGCTGGCGATCCTGGTCGAAACCAACTGGCGGCTCGGCCTGCCAGACGCAGCAAACAATTCGCTGCGCATCCTCGCGCTCAACGAACCGAGCTTTCCCGCGTTCGACCAGCAAGGCAACTTCGTATTCGGCCAACAGGTATTCGATCGCGACCGGTCATGGATCAACATGATGTCGTTTGGTCTGTTCGATCGACCGCAGGTGCCCGCGCCAATCGAGATCGCGACACCGGTCGGACTCGACGCTCCCGTCCAGCGGCCGGACCCACCGCTCGGTTGACGATTCCGCTGCATGACCACGCTTGCCGAAGAGATCGTCGCCGAGATCGAGCAGCGCCGCTTCCAGCTCAATCTCAATCTGCTGAAGGTCTACAACTACTACCGCGCGTGCGTCGGCATTGCGCTGATCGCGATGCTGCTACAGCAATACACGCAAACGCGCCTCGGCCGCTTGCAACCGGACACGTTCCTGTGGGTTGCGCTCGGGTACACCGCAATCAACCTATTGAGCGCCGTCAGCACCGCGGCGCTGCCGGAGCGGCTCTTCCGGGGTCAGCTCGCCATCGTCATGTTGGTGCTGTTCGACATCGGCGCACTGGGTTGGATGATGTATCTGTCGGGGGGCGTCAGCAGCGGCCTCGGCGTCGTCATTCTCGTGGCGGTCGCGGCCGGATCGGTGCTCGTCACCGGCCGCGCGAGTGCGTTTCTGGCGGCGGTTGCCACCATCGTCGTGTTGTACGAAGAGTTTTATGTCTCGTTGACGACGCCGGACTACGGCAGCGACTATTTTCAAGCAGGCGTACTCGGCGCGATCTACTTTGCGACGTCGCTCGGAATCCAATCGCTGTCCGCGCGCTTGCGCCGAGCTGAAATCGTCTCGCTGTCGCGTGCCGCGGAGGTCGCCGACCTCGAGCGCGTCAATCGCTCGATCATCCAACGCATGCGCACCGGCATCATCGTCGTCGACGCCGACGATCGTCCGCGGCTGCTGAACCAATCGGCGCGCTCGCTGCTCGGTCTCGCCGACAACGATGGTTCGACGCCGCCATTGCCACAACCGCTGCTCGATCGACTGCACGCGTGGCGTGCGAACACGCACGTGCGCACCGGCCCTTTCGACATTGCGCCGACGACCCCGGAGATCCGCGCCAATTTCAGTGCGGTTCGCCCCGAGCGACCGGACGCCGACATCATCGTATTCCTCGAAGACACCGTGGAAATCCAACAGCAAGCGCAGCAGCTCAAGCTCGCCGCGCTCGGGCGGCTGTCCGCGAGCATCGCGCACGAGATTCGCAATCCGCTCGGTGCAATCAGCCACGCGGGACAGCTGCTGCGCGAATCGCGCAATCTCGACAAAGGGGATACGCGCCTCACCGACATCATCAACCTGCAGTCGAAACGGATGAATGGCGTCATCGAGGACGTGCTCGAGCTGTCGCGCCGCAAACCGCCGTCGCCGACCCGAATCAATCTGCGGACCTGGCTCGACGAATTCGTCACGCAGTTTCGCCAGTCGATCGAGGACGCGGTGGACATCAATGTCAACGTGCAACCCATGACCGCTGAGGTGCGCGTCGACCCGGGACACCTGAGCCAGGCACTGACGAATCTCGCAGTCAATGGCCTGCGCTACAGCAAGGAGCGCACCGGGGCGGCGACGTTGTCGATCGAAGGCGGCATCGACCCAACGACGGATCGGCCTTACCTGAACGTGATCGATTCGGGTCCCGGTGTACCGCTCGATCAGGTCGAGAACCTGTTCGAGCCGTTCTTCACGACCGAGCGCACCGGGACCGGACTCGGTCTTTATCTCACCCGCGAATTGTGCGAAGCCAATCAGGCGCGGGTTACGTACACTCGCGACCAGCGGGGCGGCAGCTGTTTTCGGATTACCTTCGCCCACCCCGATCGGATCACCGCCTAGCTGCATCATTTAGGGACTTGTAGGGACTTGCGATGGCCAAACTGGCATTGATCGTCGACGATGAGCCGGACATCCGTGAATTGCTGGAGATCACGCTTGGACGGATGGACATCGAGACGATGGCCGCAAAAGACGTCAAAAGCGCAACGGATCTGCTCGGCGCGCATCGCTTCGACCTGTGCCTGACGGACATGCATCTGCCGGACGGTGACGGCATCGAGTTGGTCCGACGCATCAATTCGGAGCATCCGGGTCTTCCCGTCGCGGTGATCACCGCGCACGGCAACATGGACACCGCCATCGCGGCATTGAAGGCGGGTGCATTCGACTATGTGCAAAAGCCCGTTGATCTGGAGCAACTGCGCGCGCTCGTCGACAAGGCCCTGAAACTCGGTGGGCTCGACAGCCCGGCCGAAACGACGATTCGACTGACCGGTAAGTCGGCCGCGATGCAACGCCTGCGCGATCAGATCAAACGTCTCGCCCGCAGTCAGGCACCGATCTATGTCAGCGGCGAATCGGGGAGCGGCAAAGAACTCGCAGCGCGGCTGATCCATGAACAGGGCCCGCGCGCGGACGCGCCGTTCGTGCAGGTGAACTGCGGCGCCATTCCGTCGGAGTTGATGGAGAGCGAATTCTTC
>CAYUMA010000455.1:0-2286 GCA_964445675.1 uncultured Pseudomonadales bacterium
CCGTTCGTCTTGCGCAGACGCCGCACGCGGATCGGCGAACGCGCGATTCGGGCGCTGTACGAAATTGATCAGATCACGATTGCGGCGTGGAACGGCGCCGCGATGGGCGGCGGCGCCTGCATCGCGACGGCGCTCGACTTCCGGATCGGGGCCGACGATTGCTTCATGCAGTATCCGGAGATCGACATCGGACTGAACCTGATGTGGCAGAGCTTGCCGTTGTGCACGCACCTCGTCGGCCCCGCGCGCGCGAAGCGCCTCGTCGTCGGCGGCGAACGCGTGTTCGCGCCGACGCTCTTACAATGGGGCGCGCTCGACGAACTCGTACCTCGCGCGCAACTGATGCAGCGCGCGATGACGTTCGCAGACCACTACGCCGCCAAGCCGCCGGCGGCCGCGCAGATGATCAAACGCAGCGTCAATTCGATCGTCGGCGCGCTCGATCGTGCGCTGATGCACATGGACGCCGATCAGAATCTGCTGACGCAGACGACCGACGATCGCCGCGCGGCGCAAGCGGCGTATCGCAGCGGCCCACCGCCGACGTTCACCGGCGATTGACCCTCCGGAGCCGTCCGAAGCACATGCGTGCGCAGTCGAATACCAGTAGCATCGAAAATCGCGTTACCCGGAATCCATCCATGGCCAGTCAGTCATCGCCCGATAGCACCGCGTCAAGCGCCGCCATCGCAGACCCGAACAACGTCTGGCGGCTCGATAGCCCAGGCGCGGCGGGCTGGAAGCGCACGGCGCGTGCCGCGGACGCGAACAAATTCTTCATCGTCTCCGCCGACTGTCACGTGCAGGAACCCAACGATTTGTGGGTCAAGCGCATGCCCGCGCACTATCACTCCCGGTTACCCGGCGTCAGCGTCGATCCGAAGGGCGAGAAGCTGCAGAAGACCGAGGGTTTTCGGCCGATCCGCATTCGCGACATCCCCTTCGAAGGCGAAGATCACCTGCGCAATCAGTCCGGCAAAACCCCCGACGAGCGGCTCGCCGACCTCGCCGCCGACGGCGTCGATTGTGAAGTGCTGTTTCCCAACAAAGGGCTCGCGATGTGGGCAACGCCCGACGCGAAATTCAGCCAGGCGATGTGCCACGCGTACAACGAATGGGCGTGGGAAGTCTTCGGACCTTACAACGACCGCCTGGCGCCGATGGCATGCATCGCGTCCGGCGACATCGAGGGCTCGATCGCCGAAGTACAACGAACGGCGAAGCTCGGCTTCAAGGGATTTTCGCTGCCGTGCAAGCCTGTCTGGGGCGCACCGAACCACGAAGACCTCAACTACAACCTGCCGGAGTTGGATCCGCTGTGGGCCGCGATCCAGGACGTCGATCTGCCGATCACGTTTCACGTGTCGACCGGCCGCGATCCGCGCACTGCACGCGGCAACGGCGGCGCGGTCATCAATTACGCTGTGCATTCGCTGGCGCCGACGATGGAACCGATCGTGAACCTGTGCGCGTCAGGCGTGCTGGAACGCTTTGCGACGCTGCGCTTCGGCAGCATCGAAGCGGGCATCGGTTGGGTACCGTGGGCGCTGACCGCGATGGACGAGGCGTACCGCAAACACCACATGTGGGTGCGGCCGAAATTGAAGGTGCTCCCCAGCGATTATTTCAAGGCGCGCGGTTTTGCAAGTTTCGGCGAAGATCCGCCGGGGCTGGACCTCGCTCGCGAGCACGGGCTCGTCGACAACTTCATGTGGGCCAATGACTACCCGCACCACGAAGGCACGTGGCCGCACTCGGCCGCCGCGATCGAGCGCACGATGGGCGCGCTGACCGACGCCGAGCGCGCCAAAATTCTCGGCCTGAACGCAGCCCGGGCATTCAAATTCGATGTTCCGGCGCGTTATCTGAAGTTCGACGACACCGCCGCCGTCGCTCGCGCGCGATGACCGAGCGCACGCTGCGCGGCCGCGTCGCCGTCGTCGGCGTCGGCGAAACGCCGTACTACAAACGCGGCCAGTCGCCCGACGCCGAATTCAAGCTCGCGCTGCAAGCCATCGTCGCCGCGTGTGCGAACGCCGGTATTTCACCGAAGGCAATCGACGGCTTCGCGTCGTTCAGCAACGACCGCAGCGACGCGTCGCGGCTCGCCGCAGCGCTCGGCATTGCCGATCTGCGGCTCGCGAACATGCAATGGGGCGGCGGTGGCGGTGGCGGGTCCGGCGCGATCGCGAACGCCGCCGCGGCAATCGCGACCGGCATGGCCGAATGCGTCGTGGTTTTTCGCGCGCTCGCGCAGGGCCAGTTCGGGCGCTTTGGTCAGGGCAT
>CAYUMA010000456.1:0-2958 GCA_964445675.1 uncultured Pseudomonadales bacterium
GGCGGAACCGCGCAGAAACTGCGCGATCGGGTTGACGAGGTTCTCGGGTGGAACGTCGCGCATGCTCTCGAACAACGCGGCCATTTCATCGATGTCCTGGATGCGCACGGCGGCGGCACGGTCGAACTCCTGTGCAAAACACTGCATCAGCATCGCGATCATGCCGATGCTGGACGCCGCGTAGGTCGACTGTGTCTCTGGCGTGATCGCGAACAAGAGCTTCATCGCGAGGTCGGAGAGCGCCTGTTGCGGGCGGGGAATCATGCGAGCGGCTCCGCGTAACGATATTCCGAATCCGGCGCGAGACGATCGAGCAGGATCCGGTTCTGTCGATCGGTCATCACCCAACCCGCCATCGCGAGAATCGGCTCCTTCGTCGCGCCGTTGGCGAAGTCCTCGGTCGACGAAATCCAGATCGCCAATCCTTTCAACGACGCAAACACCTGCCACCAGCGGAATGCGCGTGGGTCGATGCCGATGCCGCTCGCGGACTGCCAGATTTCCATCGCGCGGTGACGCGGCAGCAGCGCCCCAGCCAGATGTTTTTCGGGCCATGCCCACAGCGGATCGAGCGACCACGCGAGGTCTTCGAGCGGATCGCCGATATGCGCCATTTCCCAGTCGAGCACGCCGCGGATGTCGCCTGCGGTGTCGTAGAGAAAGTTGCCGGACCGGTAGTCACCATGGACGAGGCAGAGTTTTTTCGGCGGCGGCGGCAGTTCGCGCCGCAGCCAGCGGATTGCGGCGTGCGCGATCGGTTGTGGATGCAGCGCGTCCTTGGTGATCACGCCGGCCCAGTAATCGAGCTCGCGGCGGGCGCAGTCGGCGCGCGCCGGTGAGTCCATGAACGCATCGACGCCGAGCGCGTGTGGATCCATCGTGGCGAGGTTGCCGAGGATGCGCCACGTCTGCGTGCCGATGTGTTCTTTCAGCGGCGCGTAGGCGGCCGTGTTGAAGTTCGCGATGCTTGTCTCACAACCCGAAATCTCCGCCATGATCGAGAACGGCCGCGCGAGTTCACCGGGATCCTCTTCGAGAATCAACGGTTCCGGCACCGGCACCGTGGTCGGATAGACCGCCTCGTACGTGCGGTACTCGAGCGAACGATTGGTATCGATCAGGCTCGAACTGGGATCACGCCGGAAGATCAAGCCGCGTCGCTTGGGCTGACCGGCCTCTGTGAATGTCGTCTCGAGCCGATAGGTCTCGCGCGACGCCCCTCCGGGAATCTGTTGGATATCTTCGACCTTGAACCTGTCGAGATGCGGCCACCGCGCCACGAGGTAGCGCTCGATCGCACCGCGCAATTCGATCAGCGCGGGATGCATGTCAAGCCGCCGGCTTCAATTTGAAGCGGATCGGCAGATGCTTCACTCCGTGCACAAAACTGGCGCGTACAAAACTCGGATCGCCGGCGAGTTCGATCGACTCGATGCGCGGCAGGAACTGAGTGTAGAAAATCCGCAGTTCCATCCGCGCGAGGATGTTGCCCAGACACATGTGCGGACCCATACCGAACGCGATGTGCCGATTCGGTTGCCGATCGACCTTGAAGCGATTGGGTTCGTCGAAGACCTCTTCGTCGCGGTTCGCGGATGCGTAGAACAAACCGAGGTTATCGCCGGCGCGGATCGATTTACCGCGCAGTTCGCAGTCGCGCGTCGCGGTTCGGCAGAACTGCGCTACCGGCGTCGACCAGCGGATCATCTCTTCGACGGCGAGCTTCATCAACGAATCGCTCTTGCTGTTGCGCAGCTGTTCGAACTGATCGGGATTCTGCAGCAACGCGAGCAAGCCGCCCGACATTGCCGTGCGCGTCGTCTCGTGCCCCGCGGTCGCAACGATGATGTAGTACGAGATCAATTCCTTGAACGGCAGGTGCTCGCCGTCGATCTTGCCGTTGGCGATGTAGGAGGCGAGGTCCTCCGTCGGGCGCGCGCGTCGCTCGTGTGTCATTCGATCGAAGTACTCGTACAGGTCTTTGATCGTCTCGAACATCGATAGCGGATCTGCCGCGCCGCGGCGCATTTCCGGATCGTCGCCGGCAAACAATTCGTTCGTCAGTTTCAGGATGCGCCATTCGTCCGCGGGCGGAACGCCAAGCAACTCGACGATCATCTTCAGCGGATGGAACACCGATACGTCGTGCACAAAATCGAGCGTGCGCGTGCCGCCATCGCCCATCATCGTGTCGAGGATGTTCGTCGTGATGACTTCGAGGCGCTCCTCGAGGCGTTTCAGATTGGCGGGCTTGAACCACGGCTGCACGAGCGCGCGGTACTTCGGATGATCCGGCGCATCCATCTGCACGAGCGAACGGATCAAGCCTTGTTGGCCCGACGTCGCGAGCACCGCGAGCAGTTTGGGCGAGTCCTGCAGCCGTTTGAAAATCTCCGCGATCACTTCGGCACGCATTTCCGGATTTGCGATTTCCGGCCCGATGATCGGCCGTGGTTCGCTCGCGAACAGTTCGGGTTGCCGCTCCACTTCGACGACATCGGCGTGCTTCGTGACGGCCCAGAACGGTCGGTAGCCCACGGGTTCGACATAGCGCAACGGATCGTTCGCACGCAACCACGCGAATGCCTGATGCGGATGACTGATGCGGCCGTAGACCTCCGGCGAGATCACATCGGCATCTTCGAACTCGTACGCCTGCGCCATTAAAAGCAACCTCGAGACACTGGAGGTCGACAAAGGTATCGGCATATGGCGCGCCATTGCAATGCCGAAACGTCCCACCTAGAGTGCCTGCGTCGTCCAGCCAACCTGTTCGAAATCCACGAAGGAATTCTCGCGTGAGCGCGACGCTTGCGGGCCACAACGCACTGATCACCGGCGACGACATCGCGGCCGCCGTGCGGTTTTTGTGCGGCCCCGAAGCGAGCTGGATCACCGGCGTCAACCTATCGGTCGACGGCGGTCATCATCTGCGCCAGGGACCTAACTACGAAGTGT
>CAYUMA010000457.1:0-5139 GCA_964445675.1 uncultured Pseudomonadales bacterium
TAGCCGCGCGCCAACAGCTCTATCGAGGTGCCGCGCGGCATGAAACAGATGTGGCGGAACCGGATCTTGTCGACCGCGATGATGTCGAGGCTACCGATGTCGAATCCCTTTCCGGAGTGCTGCAGGTACGTCGTCGGAAACACCCAGTGGTAGTAGTAGTTGAACGGTACGCCCGGCACCTTCTTCGTCGTCAGACTGCCTTCGAAGCCCTGCCGGAACGGAATCGTGTGGTGAATCCAATAACGCCCCCCAACGCGGATGTTCTGCAGACTCGGTTTCATTTCGAGCACGCGCGCGAGTTCGGGGTGCGTCGTCGGGCAGTGATAACACTCGATCGTGTTGTCTTGAAACACCTTCCAGTTGCAGTTGATCTCCCACGTGTGATCGAAACCGAACTCGTGGTCGTTGACGTCGAGGCCGCGCTCCTGCATCAGCTCGGGCATGCCTTTGACCCACTCATCGAACGACGGCGACTCGAGATTCAGATTCACCCACACCATCGGCCCCCACACGTGCGTCTTGATCGGGACGAGGCCGAACTGCGCCGGGTCGAACGTCGGATCGCCTTCGGATCGCGGCGCCTGCTGCAGTTTGCCGTCGAGGCCGTACGTCCACGCGTGCTGATGACAGCGCAGCTTCGGCTGATTGCCGGAACTGATGACGACGGGATGGCCGCGGTGGCGGCAGATGTTGATGTAACCGCGCACAGCGCGATCGGCATCGCGCACGAGCACGATCGGAACGCCTGCGATGTTGCGCACGTACACGTCGCCGGGCGCTTGCAGATCGCCACTGTGCGTCGCGAAATGCCACGCACGCTGGTGGATGCGCTCGAGTTCCGTTTGGAAAATCGTGGTATCGGCGTACCAGCGCGTCGGCAGCAGGTACCCGGCGTCGATGTCGTCGTGCAATTGCTCGGCATCGGCTAGGGCCGTGCTCGCAATGATCGCGGCGGGGGGCATGACGGTGACTCGGTGATCAACTGATGCGAGCTTGGCACCGCGTGAAATCGGTTTCAATCCGATGGGTCAGGGGGTCCCGGCCCTGCGGTGCGGGCGATCATCCCGATCACAATGCCGACGAATGCGCCGAGCGTCGCGAGCGCCATGTCTTTTTGTGCGTCCCACTCGTCGCCTTGCGAGCCGACATATGCGGTCCCGAGATCGCCGCCGAACACTTCGGCCGCGCCCCACTCGATCAGTTCGTATACATGCGACGCCGACATCGCGATCAGCAGCGTCACCCACCACGCCGCGTGACTGGTCGCGCGGCCGCTGCGTACGAGTACATCGTGGCAGCCGTTGGCGAGCAACACGCCGAATGCAAAATGCACGAGCCGATCGAACTGGTTGCGCTCCCAACCCGTCAGGCTGTTGATGGTGTGACCGAACAGTGCCTGCGCCCAGTCATCGTAGGGCACGAGCGAATACGTGAAGTGCGCGCCCGTCGTGTGCAGTGCGAGGAAGGCGAGCGCCATCAGCAGCGAAAACTGCGACAACCATCGCTTGCGCCAGAAGGCGATCAACAGGCCGACGCCGAGCAGCGTCATCACGTTCTCGAGTAGCCACGTCGAGCGGCTGAACGGCGCGATGGCCAGCACGCACCAGAAGACGGCAGCAGCGGCGATCGTCAGCCGTAGAAACATCGGCGGCCTCAGTACGTGATCAACGTGTCGTCGAGGTGATCGACGCGATTGAGATAGCGCACGCGCGCGCCCAGCGGCGTCAGATCGATGTGCGTGATTCCGGTATTGCGATGCTCGTAATACGCCGCGTTGCCGGGGTCCTGGTCGCCGAGTGCTTTGAGCAGCGCGCTGAGGAAATCGCCGTGCGAAACGAGCCCCACGCGCGTGTTCTCGGCGGCCCGCGCGCGCAACGCGCGAGCGACTCCCGCGGCCCTGGCGTGCCCCTCGTGCGCTTCCTCGAAGTCGCGGTTCCACCAGCCCTGGTCCGACAGATCGTGCGGCAGCGTGCATTCGGGGAAGCGTTGCAGCAGCTGGCTGCGCGTGTGTCCGGCGTAGCCGACTTTGCGGCCGTCGTGATCGAGGTAAATGCCGCCGATCTCGTGAATGTCGACCCACACCTCGTACGGCACACCGAGCGCCCGAGCAATCGGCCGCGCTGTCTGCATCGCGCGGATCATCGGACTGCAATAGAGCTGATCGAAGATGGGCCGTGCGCCGTCGCGCGCATCAGCCTGTAGATGGCGGCGCTCCGCGATATGCCGCGCCGCGCGTTCGGCCTGCAACTCGCCCGCCGGCGTCAGCACCGGATCTTCGACGCGCAGCGTCATGTCGGCGAGCGCGTTGTTCGCGGATTGTCCGTGCCGAATCAGGAATAGTTCCATTGCATCCTCAGTAGCTCGTCAATGTGGTGTCAGCAGACCGGCGTTGCAGAGCAGTTGCTCGAACTGCTGTTGCTTGATGCCGTAACGGTGCATCAACGCGGCGGCGTCCGCGTGTTTGAGTTCGCGCCCGGGCAGCGCGGCGTCGCGCACGCCGGTGATCATCACGTTGCGGTGCGTGTGCGCGTCGGAAATGAATTCCATCACGCGGGTTCTATAACCCTGACTTTCGAGCAACAGACCGCGCAGCGCATCCGTCACCATTTGCGAATAGCGATCCTTGAACGTGTCATGTTTGAGCAACGCGCGCTCGTCGGGGGGCACCTCGAGCTGCGCGCGCAGCTCCTTCTGGCAACACGGCACCGCCAGCACGATCGTGGCCTGTGCGGCGACCGCTTTGAACAACGCGACGTCGGTGGCGGTGTCGCACGCGTGCAGCGCAACGACGATGTCCGCGCGGCCCAGTTCGATCGTTTCCACGGTCGATGATTCGAATTTCAGGCGCGTGTAGCCGAGCTTCGCGGCAATCGCGTTGCACACGCCGACCAGTTCGGTATTGCGATCGACGCCGAGCACGTCGGTTTCGAGCCCTAGTTCGTTCGTGCAGTAATCGTACAAAGCAAACGTCAGGTAGCCCTTGCCGCACCCCATGTCGACCACGCGCACGTGCGGCTGTTCGCGCAGATCGGATTTGCGCACCAGGTCGTCGAGAATCTTGATGATGCTCTGCAGCTGCCGGTACTTGTCGGCTTTGGCGCTCCTGACCTTGCCTTCGGCGCCGACGATGCCCAGTTCGCGCAGGTACGGCGCTTTCGCCGGATCGAGCACGTAGCGCCGGGCGCGGTCGTGTTGTGCGGGCGGCACCGTCGCCAACGTCGCCTTGCCGCGGAACAACCGCGCCTCACCCTTGTTGTTGGTTCGTAGTTCGATGGTCTGCTGCGTCGTAAACAGATGTGCGTTGGCGAAGTGGTCGGTCAACAGTGCACCGATGACGGCGGCTGCATCCGCGACGGCGTGGTTTTCGGTGACGTCCTTCGTCGGATGCCGCAGCAGGATGCTGATGTGCGGCGCGTGCTTGATCTCGACGAGCCTGACGAACGCCTGCGTCGCCGCGGATTCGGCCTGCGCGATCCCGCGCCGCGGTTTGCTGAGCGTGAGTTTGACGAAGCGCTGCGTGGCCAGCGCGTTGGCGAGTTCCGCGAGCAACTCATCGACGGGCGTTTGGATTGAAGTGGCTTCGATCATTCGCACAATTTATCGGCTCAGACGCGACGATGCCACAACGCGCATTTTCGATCGCGACCGGGACGATGTTCGGGCCGCGGTGCCGGACAAGGACGCCTGGTTCTGGATCGCTGACGACGATGGACGCGATCACTGGTTGATGTGAGACACGGCGAAACGCATCGGCGCGCTCGAGATCTTCATTACGCCGTTGAAAGGATCGTTCATCTCGAGGATCAGAAAGATCGATGCTGCCACCGACAAACTGCAGATCAATAGCGCGACGATCACGGTTGCATTACGGGGCGCGAACAGACCGAAGCTGCCGAATAATACGGCGAGCCAACAGATCATCACCGCGAGGAACAGCGTCGGAATGGAATTTTCGGCGGCGCTGAACACGACCCACCGCGCTTGCAGAATTTCGTTGGCGGTTTGGAGCGCTTGGGACTTGTACCACTGTTGTTCATCATCCCCAGGTGTCAGCTTCAGAATTTGACCGATGATGAGTTCGCTTGGATTCGACGCCGTCGGCGCGACCAACGCGGACTCTGAATGGTCCTCCGGCCAGACCTGCTTCACTTTTGCTGCAACGATCTTTTGAATAAAACCGCGAATGTCTTTAGTTTCCGGCCCGTAGTTCGCGAGCATGCGGTCGAGCGACAACACGTTGGCCGCGGTGCTCTTGATCGCGGAATCCTCCGCGTCGAACGCGCTCTTGGCCGACCCGGTGACCAGACCGAGAACTAACGCGGTCATCGTGGCAATCATCCCCATCGAGAGGCGGACGACGTCCTTGGAATTCGATTCGAGATGATGTCCCGGCAACCGCGGCCCTATCGCGATGCCCACCAGCGCCGCGCCGAGAATGCAGGCGAACGAGAACGTCGCGACGGCGAGTGGACTCATTTCCGTTTTCTTCCATGTGGAGAGGTCGAACGAAGCGGACGGACACCCAACTCATCGAACGCCATCTCGCGACGAAGCCGTGTGAAGCCGTCAGTAGTCCAAGATTACGGCATGAAGTATACGAAGTGTTTGGTCGGTGCGGCTGCTCTGATTCGAACAAGTCCAACGATATTCCGCGGAATGGGAAACACTCGGTACGCGGCATGCTTCTCCTCGACCCGATCGCAGCGTGCCACGGGCGGCGCCTCGACCGGCCGGCCATCGGGACGCACGAAGTAACAGCGGCCGTCGCGAGCGCGTTCGATGCTGAATCCCCCTTCGTGTACGAGCCGGTGGTGTGTCGTGCAAAGCACCAACAGATTGTCGAGGCTCGTCGCGCCGCCGTCCGCCCAATGCTCCACGTGATGTGCATCGAGATACCGGTCGTGGTGACAACCCGGAAAGGTGCAGGCGCGATCGCGCGCGTATAGCGCCCGCTTGAGCGCCGTCGGAACGGTGCGTTGTTTGCGGCCGACGTTGAGCGCCTGACCCTCATTGCCGTCGATGATCGGTACCACCGAACCGTCGCAACACAGCCGGCGCACCGTCGGCAACGGCAGATCCGACTCACCACCCCGGCCACTCAACGCGGTTGCATCCACGTGGACCACGACCTGATAAGAC
>CAYUMA010000458.1:0-4111 GCA_964445675.1 uncultured Pseudomonadales bacterium
CGATTCCGCAACATGATTTTTGCGCGCGTCGTACCGAATTTGAAGCGTATTGGACTGCTGACGGACGCGATTCGGCCTAAGTTCGAAGCGCTTGGCCTGCTCGAATTCGAGGCGCTGCCACACGACGGCATCACCGATTGGAGCGAGTTGGAAAAGCCCCTCTTCGCGGACGTTGGTTGATCGCGCCATGTACAAGGTACGAACCTTCAATCAGATCGCGCTCAAAGGCCTCGAGCGGTTTCCCAGAGCTGCGTTCGAAGTGGGTACGGAAATCGCGGATCCACACGCGATCCTGCTGCGTAGTCAGGTGCTGACGTCGGAGCACGTCACGCCCAACCTGCGCGCTGTGGCGCGCGCCGGCGCCGGTGTCAACAACGTCCCGGTGGACGTGTGTACACAACGCGGGGTCGTCGTGTTCAACACCCCTGGCGCAAACGCGAACTCGGTCAAGGAGCTCGTGCTCGCGGCGTTGTTGTTGTCGGCGCGCGACGTTGTGGGCGGCTTGAACTACGTCGCTTCCGTGGCGAGTGTCACGGATTCGGCGGAGCTCAATCGACGCGTCGAGTCGGAGAAGAAGCGCTTTCAAGGCGAAGAGATCCACGGCAAAACGCTGGGAGTCGTCGGTCTCGGTGCGATCGGCGCGCTGGTCGCCGAGGCCGGCCTGCGCCTCGGCATGAAGGTGCTCGGCTACGATCCGGCCATCTCGGTCGAGGCGGCCTGGCGTTTACCGAGCGACGTGCAGCGCATGGAGAACCTGCCGACGCTGCTGGCGCGTTCGGATTACGTGACTCTGCACGTACCGCTGCTCGACAGCACTCGCAACATGATCAACGCAGAATCCTTGAAGGCGTTGCGACCGCCGACAGTCCTGCTCAATTTCGCGCGGCAGGAAATCGTCGATGAGGCGGCACTGGCGCATGCGCTCGGATCTGGCCGGTTGGCGCGTTACTTCTCGGACTTTCCCTCGCCGACGCTGACGCGTCTCCCCAACGTCCTTGCTACGCCGCACCTGGGTGCCAGCACGGGCGAGGCAGAAGAGAATTGCGCCGTGATGGCGGCCGATCAATTGATCGATTTCCTGCACAACGGCAACATTCGCAACTCCGTGAACTTCCCGACGGTGACGCTCGAACGTACGGAAGGTGTCCGCCTCGCCGTGGCCAATCGCAATGTGCCGAAGATGCTGGGTCAGATCCTGTCGGTGCTCGCGAATCGCAACATCAACGTGATCGACATGATCAACCGCAGTCGCGGCGACGTTGCGTACAACCTGATCGACGTGGCGGCGCCGATTCCAGCGGAACTCGTCGCCGAGATCAGCCGCATCGATAGCGTGACGAACGTACGCAGGATTGGCGATTAGGTCTCAGTTCGCGCACCGTGCCGTGGGCCGCGCCGGGCTTGCCGGTGTCTGAATCGCAGTGAACTCAACAGCGCCAGTTCGTCGCGAGTGCAGGGCGAAAATTCGCCGCACGCTTCCGCGGCGATGCACTCGGCGGCGAACGGCGCGCTGACTGTTCCCTGAGATCCGTGGCCTGCGTTCACGAACAGACGTGCGAGTCGCTCGCCTTGCGCATCGAACAGCCCGCCGATGATTGGAGTTCGATCGGATGGCACCGTGCGGGCGCCGCGCAAGCTGGACAGATGTCTGCGCCTCGGTTCGACACCAGCGAGGCCGAGCCACCACTCGTCGAATCGTCGTAAGTTGAAGTCCGTGGCGGTGTCGCCAGCCCAGGGTTTGTGTTCGTAGGTCGCGCCGATTCCCCAGTTCGAAGCGAGCGGAACCATGAAGGTGTCGCCGACCAGCGGCAGCAACGGAATCACGTCGGGCGCGATCCGCTCGGTCTGCCCCCACACGGGGACGAGTTCAAGATATCGCGCCTGATCGAAGTTGTTGGTCCCGGCGCCGGCACACAAGACGATCTGATCGCACGCGAGCGCCCCCGCATCTGTCTGTACGGTGGCGTGCGCCGGGCTGGTCGAGACGGTGCTTGCGGCCACGCCCGGCCGATACTCGATCAGCGGATCGCGCAGCAGCACATCACACCATCGTGCGAGATCGAGCGCGCGACCGTGCGGGAAGTACAGCGCGTTTCGACGCACCGGCAGGCCGGCCAGCGCCGATGCCGTCGTTGCATCCACCGGCATGACCCAGCGCCCGGTGTGCGCGTAGGCGGCTGCGGCCAGTTCGAGGCGCTGCTCGTTCAGCGAAGCACTGGGGAATTGCAGCACGCCGCGAGGCGCGTCCTGCTCGAGTTTGTCCGCATGGACCTTGTCCGCGTGCTGCTCGTACCAGTGCTGGGAGTAGAGATAGCCGAGGCGGCGCACGTGTGCGGGGGTGCCGCCGTCGGGCAGGAGCCGGCAGTGCAGCACCGTTGCCGCCATGCGGTTCGGCGGGTCCCGTGACGCATCGAGCAGCGTGACCTGCACGCCGCGTTGCGCGAGCTGTCGAGCAGTGCAGGCGCCGGCGAGTCCGCCGCCGACGACAATCATCGATGCAGGGGATGTGCGTCGCGGACCGGGCGTCGACGCAAACGTGCCCGCCAGCGAGTGTCGCTTGTGTGGTCTCTGGTCGACCTTGCGCATCACGAAGCCGGCGTCGCCGAGGGCGCGGCGCACCGCGCCGACGGCGCTGAACGTCGCAATCGTCGTGCCGTTTGCTGACAGGGCCGCAATGGCGCGCCACAACGCGTCGCTCCAGAGCTCCGGATTGCGATCCGGCGCGAACCCGTCGAGCAGCCACGCATCCACCGCAAGCCGCTGACGGCCGATGATGTCGTGGAGTCCGGCGGATGCGTCGCCGAAGAAGATCGACAACGTGATGCGTCCGCCCGCGAGATGGCGGCGATGCCAGCCGGCGATGGCGGGTGGATACTGCCGCGCGAGCTCCGCGTAGATCGGTAGCGTTCGACCGCGCCGCGAAGCCAGTGCAGCGAAGTCGGACGCTGTGACCGGGTGCTTCTCGACGCTGATGAAGTGCAGGCGGGACGATCGCGGCGCATGAGCGAGATGGCGCTGCGCGATCACTGCGAAATTCAGCGCGGTGCCGAAACCCAGTTCGCCGACGGTGAACACGCCTGCGCTCTGCGCAAAGCGCCGGGTCAGGTCCTGTGGCTCGATGAACACGCGCTCCACTTCGGCCGCCCCATCGGGCGCGTGATAAATGTCGCCGAATTGCCGCGAGAGCGGTTGGTCGCCGTGCCACTGCAGGCGGGCCGGAATCAACGGGTCGCGCGCCAGCTCCAGGGCGACGCCGGGTTGATTCATCGGGCCATTGATCGAGCCATTCATCGAGCAATCGGGCGAGTCGGGTCCTGGATCCACTCGCTGAAGGATCCCGGATACAACGCGGGCTCTGCCAAGCCCGCATGCCGTATCGCGAGAATGTTGTGGCACGCGGTGACCCCGGATCCGCAATAGCAGACTAATTCTGCTGCGGTGGTGACGGCTGCGTGGAAGCGATGCTCGAGCGCTGCCGGCGTCAAGAAGCAATTGGCGGCGTCGAGATTGCCCTCGAACGGCACGCAATGAGCCCCCGGAATGTGACCGGCCACCGGATCGATCGGTTCGTGCTCGCCGCGGAAGCGGATCTCGCTGCGGGCATCGAGCAGCGTCATCGTCTCGCCCCGATCGACGATGTCCTGGGTGCTGACTGTGCGCGTCAACGTCGCGCGCTTCTCGAAGCGCGTTGGCGACCGACGCTCGACGCCGGACTTCACGTCGTAACCGGCGGCCTGCCACGCGGCCAGTCCACCGTTCAAGACCGCAACCCCGGCGTGGCCGAGCCAGCGCAGCAGCCACCAGGCGCGCGCCGCGAACGCGCCATTGCCGGCGTCGTACGCGACAACCTGGGTGCGGGTCCCGATACCCCAGTGACCGAACGTCGCCGCGAGCGCCGCGGGGTCGGGCAACGGATGGCGCCCGCTGATGCGCGGGATCAGCGGGCCGGACAGGTCCGTCGCGAGGTCCGCAAACACGGCAAATGGAATGTGGGCCCCCGTGTAGGCCTGCTGTCCGTGCAGCGGATCCGACAGCGACGCGCGGCAATCGAGCACGCACCAGTCAGGCGCCGCGAGATGGCCCAATAGAACTTTCGGCTCGATGAGGGTGT
>CAYUMA010000459.1:0-4364 GCA_964445675.1 uncultured Pseudomonadales bacterium
ATCTTTGTCTCGCACGGCTCGCAATGAATGCGCGCGTGGTGTTGTGCGGCGGCATCTCCAGGTACAACGCAACGCATCCGGTGCCGGGCCCCGTCAACTATTTCAATCTGGTGTTCCGCCGCGCGCGGATGGAAGGTTTTATCGTGATCGACTACGCGAAGCGATTCGACGCCGCCGCGCGTGAGATGCGTCTGTGGATCGACGCGGGCGCGCTCAAACACAAAGCCACGGTGATCGACGGTTTCGAGAACCTGCCGCGCGCGCTGATTCGTCTTTTCGAGGGCGACAATACCGGCAAGATGATGGTGAAGGTGTAACGCGATGCGCGAATCGACCGACCCTGTAGCCGACGTGTCACTGTTCGACGTCGAGACGCTGAAACGCCCGTATGACGCCTACCGCCGGCTGCGGGATCACGCGCCCGTGCACTTCATGCCGGGTTTGAACCTGCATGTGATCACGCGTTACGACCTGGTCCGTGAAGCGCTGCGTGATACAAAAACCTACTCGAGCCGTTTCGACGGCTTTCTCGGCACGGCGCAACAGATGATGTTCGCCGCGGCGCCCGAGGCGACCCGCAAGGAACTCTTGCGTCTCAATGGCGAGATGATCGTATTGCCGCCGACGATGTTGACGCTCGATGAGCCCGAGCATACGCAGTACCGCTCGCTGGTCAGCAAACTCTTCACGGCGAGTGAGATCCGCAAAGCCGAGGACGCGGTGCGTCATACCATCGAGCGCACCATCGACGGTTTTGCAAACGGTCCCGGCGAAGTCGAATTCATGAGCGCGTTCGCAGGCCCCGTGCCGCTCGAGATCATTTCCGACCGGCTCGGTATTCCGCACGAAGATCGCGCGTTCTTTTACGATGCGGCGGCGGCCGCGGCGGCCGGGCTGCGCTTGTCGGTGATCGCGCCCGATGAAATGGTGCGCCGCGCGCAGCTCGCGCTCGACTTGCAGCGGCTCCTCGTGCGATTGGTCGAAGAACGTCGCACACACCCCCGCGCCGACATGATCACGATTCTCGCAACGAGTCGGCTCGAGGCAGCCGACCGCCTGCTCACGCACGGTGAGTGTCTGTCGATCCTCAATCAGTTCCTCGTCGCCGGCCACGAAACCACCACCAGCACGTTCGGCTGGGGCATGTTTCTGCTCTGTCGGCAGCCCGAGCTGCAAGAGCGCATACGCGGCGACGCGCGTTTGACCAAGACGTTCGTCGAAGAGGCGCTGCGGCTCGAATCACCGGTGCAGGGTCTGCCGCGGCTGGTGACGTGCGACACCGAACTCGGTGGCTATCCGCTGCCCGCCGGCAGCCTCGTGATGGTGCGTTATGGTGCGAGCAACCGCGACGAACGCCAATTCGAAAATCCGGACTCGGTGGATCTGCTGCGTGAAAAGGCCGGCATGCAGCTTGCGTTCGGCTCGGGTGTGCATCATTGCATCGGCGCACCGCTCGCGCGGCAGGAATTGAACATCGGTTTCCCTGCGCTGCTCGCACGGATGCGCAACATCCGTCTCGCGCCCGGTCGTGCCGAGCCCGAGGCGGAGCCGAGCTTCATCCTGCGCAACATGCCGGCACTGCACGTGACGTTCGAGCGTCCGGCCGACGCACCGTTGCCGTGATCACGCCGCGGCTCGATGTCGCGCGTGCGGCGTTGATTGCGAAGACGCCGAAGTGTCGCGCGATGTCGTTCGCGCGTGCGGAAATTCTGAACTCGGGGCTCGCCGCAAACGTCGAGATGCCGCATCCGATTTTTCTCGACTCGGGGAACGGCTGCCGCGTCATCGACGCCGACGGCAACAGCTACATCGATACCTCGGTGGGTTTTGGCCTGCATATGCTGGGTCACCGCCACCCGGTGATCCATGATGCGATCGTTGCACGCGCGGACAAAGGTTGGATGTTCGGCATTCACACGGCGGCGCAACTGCCCCTCGCGGAACTGCTGCAGGACGCAGCCCCGTGCGCTGAACGGGTGGTGTTCTGCAACACCGGCACGGAAGCGACGTTCTACGCCATCCGCGCGGCGCGTGCGTTCACCGGCCGCGAGAAAATTGCACTGTTCGACGGCTGCTACCACGGCGCGCATGACTACGGCATGGTGATTGCGAATCCGCAAAGCCCGCCCGATGCGTTGACCACGTTGCCGCTGGGTCGCGGCATACCGAAGGCGATTGCGTCGCTGACGCTGATGCTGCCGTATCGGCACCGAGCCGCGTTCGACACGATCCGGCGACATAAAGACGAGCTCGCGCTCGTGATGATCGAGGGTGTCCAGAGTTCGAATCCGCAACCGGACATCGCGGACTTTCTCGGCGAACTCAAAGCGGTGTGCGGTGCTTCTGGCGTGCCGTTGATGTTCGATGAAGTCATTACCGGTTTCCGGTTGAGCTATGCGGGCGCGCAAGGCTATTTCGGCGTGACACCCGACATCGCGACGTACGGCAAGGTGCTGGGCGGCGGCATGCCGATCGGCGCCATTGCCGGCAAAGCAGAACTGATGGAGGTGTTCACCGGCCTTGCTGGGGGGCGCGGCATCTTCTCCGGAGGCACGTTCTCCGGCAATCCGATGACGATGGCCGCGGGAACGGCCGCGGTCGGTTATCTGAAGGAACACCCGGAAATCTATGGGTACTTGAACGGGCAGGGCGATCGGTTGGCGCGAACGATCAACTCATTCTGTAGCGAACGGCAGATTCCCGTGCAGATGAAAAACGTGGGCTCGATGTTTCATCTGTTCTTCCAGCGCGAGCCCGTTGCGAGTGCGCGCGACATCCGTTCGACAAACACGCCCGCCGAAAAAGCGTTTTACCTGCATGCGCTCAATCGCGGCGTGCTGGTTCCCGGCACGCAGCGCGCTTTCTTGTCCGCGGCACACAGTGTCGACGACGTGGACACGCTGATCGACGTGTTCCGTGAATCGCTGCTCGATGCGCAGGCGGACGGGCTGTTCGCCGGCTCCAACGAGAGCTAGATCTAGCAGCTCAGGGATGGGTTCGCAGCGGCGGGTATGGGTTGATCGTGCCGGACATATCGCCTTTGCCCTCGTCATTGTAGATCTGGGTGTAATGGCGTTCCGAAAAAAGCCAACGACCTGCGCGCAGTACGTAACGATCCTGATAAACGCCGATGCTGAAATTGCCGCCGCCACCGGCGAACGTGGCGTGCTCGGTGATGTACCACCGTCCCTCGGCGGTTTGCCCGTTCACCGCCACGAGCCCGTTCGACACCAGCTGCGCGACGAACGGAAAGCGGCTCATCGCCGACACCCACAACGCAACCACCGCATCGCGGCCGCGTGTTTCGCCGAGCCCGGGGAGCGTCCATACACAATCGTCGGCCCAGTTGGCGGCCCATGCGTCTTTGTCGCGGCGGCACACCGCGTCGGCATAGCGTGACACCAGGTCGTGTATCTGCATTTCGGCACTCGTGGTCGCGGGCGTTGTCATGTTCTTTTCCTTCGTTGATGTGGCTTTGCAGTGCGGCGATCCACACTGACGACGTCGGTGTAAAACTCGCTGACGAGACGACTCTTCAAATCATCGAGCAGAATGTCGGTCCATTTGCCCGGACGGCGTGTGAATTCGTTGACCGCCATGCCTTCCAGCAGGAACAGCGTCAGAAAATTGCCGAGCAGGAAGTTTTTGGATTGTGACAGGTCGGGGAACACCCGCTCCACCATCTCGAGCCAGCGCTGGTCGAATTCGGTGATCGCCGGCAGCAGGATCTTCTTGAGATCGGGGTCGGTGCGCGCCGCCACCTGTAGCTCGTGAAATACGACGAACAGCTTCGACTGGAGTTGCCGCCAATACGAGTCGATGCCTTCACCGACGCGGGTGTGCTCGGCGTTGCGCTGAATGCGCATCTCTTCGCGTTCGAAGAGCGCGAGGCGTTTTGTGTTCAGGTGTGCGACGGCGTTGCGGATCAGGTCGAAGCGCGACGGAAAGTGGTGCAGCATCGCGCCGCGCGACACGCCGGCTTTGCGCGCAACCTGTTCGGTGGTCGTGCCGGCATAGCCGATGTCGTAGAAGCACTCGATGGCGGCATCGAGAATCGTGCCGCGGGTGTTTTCACTCTTGGTTTGTTGCCACGTCTTTTCTTCGTCGGCCACCTTGGGGTCGGACTTCGCCGTTGGCGGGACCTTGCGCACTTGCCGTTCCATCTTTACGTCCGCTCGATAGTGCAAACGATTCTACGCGGTCGCAGGTTAAGCCTTCTTCGCCTCTCGTCGGATCACCTCGGCACCCGCCGGATCGACCGACATACCGTGCACTTCGGCATTGTGCGAATGCCCCAGTTGCTGCAGCGACATTGCCGCTTGCAACGCGCTCCAGAAGCCTTGTGCATCCTGCGCCTGGTTCAC
>CAYUMA010000460.1:0-2357 GCA_964445675.1 uncultured Pseudomonadales bacterium
TCCGGTACACCATCGGTCATCGTACGCGGCGACGCCGTCGCCTTGACGGCGGCGTTCTTCGGCGCAAGCGGTGGTCGGCGCAGCGGGATCACGATCGAAGGCGACGACGTCATCCTGCGGGAGTTTCGCGCCATCCTCGCCGACTTCCGCCCCGATATCCCGTCGCCCCTTGTGGATGTCGTTGGGAAGGACGCAGCGCAGACGCTCACGAGCCTCGTGGAACTGGGTTTCGCCGCGGTCGCGGCGCTCGGGCGCAGTCTGGGCGACGAAGGCAGCCGCCTGGCGCGTCACGGAACGCGGGAGCGGTTCCTCAGCACGCCGGAATTCGAGTCATTTCAGGATGCGACGCGCGCACTGCGCGTTCAACTCGATCGACTGATGGTGCGAACCGGCGCAGTCGAGAAGTCCCGGAGCGATCGGTCATGAGTCGGCTGCAGCGGCTCTCCCGCATCGTCACGACCGTCATGCGGCATCGCCTCGATGAGCTGATCGATCGCAGCGGCGTCGCGGACGAACAATTGCCGACGTCGCTCAAGCTGCTGTGGCGCATCTCGCCGACGCGCTGGCTACCGACACCTGCGGACCCACCGGCGCGCCGACTCAGGCTCGCACTCGAGTCGCTCGGACCGGTGTTCATCAAATTCGGTCAGATTCTGTCGACCCGACGCGACTTGCTGCCGAACGACTACGCAGAGGAGCTCGCCAAACTGCAGGACCGCGTGCCGCCATTCCCGGGGGCGCAGGCACGCGACAAGATCGAGCGGAGCCTCGGGGTTCCACTGACGGATGTGTTCGCGGCGTTCGACGAGGAGCCGTTGGCTTCGGCATCCGTGGCACAAGTTCACGCGGCCCGCCTGCGCGGCGGTGAAGATGTCGTCGTAAAGGTCATCCGGCCCGGTGTGGAATCGATCATCCAGGAGGACCTCGCGCTGCTGCACACCATCGCGCGCCTGTTGGAGCGGGTATCACGCGACGCGCGGCGATTGCACCTCATCACCGTCGTCAAGGACTACGAATACACCATCCTGAATGAGTTGAATCTCGTCCAGGAAGGCGCCAACACCGCCAAGCTGCGACGCAATTTCGCCGACTCGCAGACGCTGTATGTGCCGCGCGTGTATTGGGACTACACGCGCGAAGACGTGTTGGTGCTCGAACGTATCCACGGCGTGCCGATTGCGAACATCGATGAGCTGAAGGCCCGCGGGACCGACATGAAGCTGCTGGCGGAACGCGGCGTCGAAACGTTCTTCACGCAGGTATTCGTCGACAATTTCTTTCACGCGGACATGCACCCGGGCAACATTTTCGTCGACATCGCCGATCCGAAGAGTCCGCGCTACGTCGCGATCGACTGCGCGATCATCGGCAGCCTCACCGACGAGGACCAGAACTATCTCGCGCGCAACCTGCTTGCGTTCTTCAATCAGGATTACCGGGAAGTCGCGCGGCTGCACCTCGAGAGCGGTTGGATTCCGGAGGAGACGAACGTCACCGAATTCGAAAACGTCATTCGCCAGGTGTGCGAGCCGATATTCGAAAAGCCGCTGAAAGAGATCTCGTTCGGCCACTTTCTCGTGACGTTGTTTCAAACCGCGCGCGAATTCGACATGGAAGTTCAGCCGCAGCTGGTGCTGTTGCAGAAGACGCTGCTCAACATCGAAGGCCTCGGCCGTCAGCTGTATCCGGACCTCGACCTGTGGCACACCGCAAAGCCTTTTATGGAACGCTGGATGGAACAACGCGTGGGCCCGGCGGCACTGCTGCGCCAGTTCAGCACCTACGGACCCGAGTTGATCGAACAGCTGCCGCGTCTTCCCGAACTGCTCGTCGGCGCCAGTCACGGTTTGCGGCGACTCGACAAATTCGCGCGCGAGCAACGCGTCGTGATGAATCGGTTGGCGTCGATGCTCGAAACTCAGCAGCGCCGCGGTCGCACGCGACGCTGGCTCGGCGCCGCGCTGCTCATCGTCAGCGGCGCCGTGCTGTGGACGAACGTCGCACAGGCACTGGAAACAGGCGGACCATTGCCGATCGGCGTGGGCGTGCTGGCGGCTGTGATAGGCTCGATCCTGATCGCGAGAGCCTAACAATTCATGGACATCATTGACGCATTGACGCAGGTGCTCGAGGAGCGGCGTACCGCCGACGCGACATCGTCGTACGTCGCGTCGTTATATGCCTCGGGTCTCGATCGGATCCTGAAGAAGGTCGCGGAGGAAGCGGGCGAAACGCTCGTCGCCGCGAAAAATGCCGACCCGACACAGCGGGACAACGCGCTGATCGGCGAGGTCGCGGACCTGTGGTTCCACACGATGGTGATGCTCGTTCACCTCGAGCAGCGCCCCGTCTGGGTG
>CAYUMA010000461.1:0-7357 GCA_964445675.1 uncultured Pseudomonadales bacterium
TCACCTGGCAGCCAACCGATTCGATAACTGCAGCAACGAGCCTTGCCAGGCACGATCGATTTCCCGACACTCGTTTCCGAATCACCCACGAGCACCACCATGTCGGATAAAGCCAAGACCGCCGTTGCGATTTTCAACCAGCACGTCGGCACTTCGGACGGCCACAGCGAGTGGATCGAGGTCGATCAGAAGCGCATCAATCTGTTCGCCGATGCGACGCTCGACCATCAGTTCATTCATATCGATCCGGTCAAGTCGGCTGCGTTGTCGCCGTACAAAGTGACGATCGCGCATGGATTCCTCACGCTGTCGCTGATTCCACACCTGACCAGCAGCATCGCGCCGCGTGATGCGCGCGCGTACGACGGCCTCGTGATGGGCGTCAACTACGGGCTCGATAAAGTGCGCTTTCCGGCGCCGGTGCCGGTCAATTCGAAGCTGCGCGCCGAACGCACGCTGCTCGAGGCGGATCTAAAGGCGCCGAATACAATTCAGCTGAAGCAGCAGATCACGATCGAAATCGAAGGTGGCGGCAAACCCGCGTGCGTCGCGGAATTTCTGACGCGGCTGATCTACAGCTAAGCATTCACACTTCGTCGAAGCGTGGGATCAACTCGACGAAGTTGCACGGTTTGAAATTCACGTCGAGCTGATTGTGCAGGATGCGTGTCCACGCGGTTTTGCACGCGTTCTTCGAACCCGGCATACAAAACACGAGTGTTGCGTTGCTCAAGCCGCCGAGCGCGCGCGATTGAATCGTCGACGTGCCGATTTCCTCATACGAGAGCTGGCGAAACAGTTCGCCAAAACCGTCGATCGTCTTCTCGAGCAGCGGCGCGATCGCCTCCGGCGTGCTGTCGCGACCGGTGAAGCCGGTACCCCCGGTCGTCAGCACGACGTCGATTGCCGCGTCCGCGATCCAGCGCGAGACGACGGCGCGCACTTGAAACCGATCGTCCTTGACGAGCGCGCGCTCGGCGAGCCGATGGCCGTCTGCGGTCAATAGCTCGATCAACAGTGCACCGGAGGAGTCCTCTGCGAGCGTTCGCGTGTCCGATACGGTCAGCACGGCGCAGTTCAACGGGACGACTGTCTTGGGAGTAGGGGCGTTTGGCATCGCGTGGGGTTGAAGTTTGCGGAACTACATTCCTTTACATTAGAGTACCCGCGCAAATTCTACATACATTTCAACGGCTTTTGCGCCGGGGACAAATCTCGTTCTGATGGATAACCAGCTTGCCGAAGGTGATCGGCTCTTTCTGATTGCTGAGAGCCTCGCGCAGGACTTCTCGTTGTTCCCGTCCAGCGGCGCGACGGGGATCGAGCATCATGTACGAGGTCTGTTGTCGCGTGGCCAGATCGCGCGCCAGCTCGAACTGCTCAACAATCTCGACATCGACTCCTATATCGAAGCCGTCGTTGCTAAAGCCGAAGACCCGGGTCGCGCCGATGCGCCGAGCGTGATCCGGCAACTCGGCGCGCGGATCCACGACGAGACGATCGACGGCCCGTTCTACTCGGCGATGCTCGAGATGGATTTCGGCGGCGAGCTTCGGACCGTCGCGTTCATCGCGCAGGACCGGTCTGTTCGCAACGGCGTCTGGATGCCGCAGCACCATCTCGCGGCGGCGGAAATCGTCGGCGAGTGTTCGAAGCGCAATATCGCCATCGTCAGCCTGATGGATACCCCCGGCGCCGATGCCGAAGAAGCGGCCAACAAGGCCAATCAGGCGCACAGCATTTCGCGTTTGATCGCCGAGATGTGCAACGTCGACGTGCCGAATATCGGGATCGTCTTTGGTCTCGGCTATTCGGGCGGCGCCATTCCGCTCGCGGCAAGCAACCTGATTCTGTCGGTGCGCGATGGCGTGTTCAGCACGATCCAACCGAAGTCGCTCGCAAGCATCGCCCGGCGGCTGAATCTGTCGTGGCAGGAGTGCGCCAAATACGTCGGCCTGTCGCCGTACGAGTTATACGCGCAGGGCAACATCGACGGCATCATCGACTACGCACCCGGCGACCCGCAGGACAAGCTCGACAATCTGCGCCTCGCGATCGTCTCCGGCATCGAGTCGATCGAGGACAGTACGCGGCAGTTTGTCGCCGAGAACCCGTACATCCTCGATCACTACCGGCACAACCTCGAACGGTATCTGAAACCGTCGAAACGACTGCAGGCGATGGAGTCGCGCGCGTTGCTGCGGATCTCGAAGACGCCGACCGAGTACACGAACGTCTTCGGCGTCGCGTATCGGTATCTGCGTTACCTCGGCACGCGCAAACGCATCAAGGCGACGACGATCAAGCAGTACGGCCGGTTGTCGGCGCAGGAACTGCCGAAAGGCGAACTCTCCGAACGCGCCGATCGCGAACGCCGCCAGAGCTTTCTGAAGTGGTTGCAGGATCCCGAAAAGGTGATCTACGACGATGCGCTTGCAAAAGCGTGGCGCACCTATAAGGAAAAGAAGCAGGCGATGGACGACGACCGCGGCCGCATCGCGCAGCTGCTGTTCGGCGAACCCCGCAAGAACTACGAGGACGCGCGCGCGAATCTGCTGACGTCCGTCAGCATGTATTTGTACAACCGCTGGAAGACCGAAGCTCAGGGCAACCTCAAAGCGCTGATCGCGTACCTGCGCAACCACGCTGACTCGCGCCAGCTGCTGCGCAGCAGCGAACTGAAGGATCCGCGCGCGCTGGCCCAGGCGCTCGCCGCCGACCGCACACTCGGACCGCTGTTGCGCGAGCGGTTCAGCCACGAAGGCAAGAAGCTGTTGAGCGCGCGCGGATTGCGCGACAAATCCGATACCTACCTGCGCCACCAACTGACGGCGGAAATCAACCTCGCGCTGACCGACGATCGCTTGAGCGATCTGATCGACGACAGCGCGCTGTCGACGCGCGTGCGGATGCTGGTCGCCGAGCGTCGCTCCGACGTCGCGATCAACCGCCAGATTCTCGACGATCGCTACGCGGCCCATCTGGGTGGTCAGGAAGCCGCAGCGCCGGGCGGTGCGGCGCGCGACGTCACCGTGCTCGACGTGCTCGTCGACGACGGCCTGCGTGACGACTTCGTCACCGAATGCGAAAACCTGCTGTTGTTCGATTCGGTGTACGACCAGATCATCGAGCATCTGGATACGATCGCCGAAGAGGCGGAATCGACCCGCGCGCTGTCGAAACGCACGATCACGAAGCTGCTCGACACGACGCTCGTGCAGGCGGCGCGTACCGCGGTCAGTGACGGCGCCGCCGCGGCGGACGGCGACGCGGTAGTCGAACGTCTGCGCGCGCAATTCTTCCGCTGGTTCCTGCGCGTTGCCGACACGCCGCGCAGCACCGATTTTTTCCGCGCTGTCGAGGAATGGAAGAAGACCAGCTTCGCGCACCTCTCCGATACGCTGTTCGTCGTCGTGACGTTCCTGTTCGAGCGGCTGCTCGGCCTGCATCTACAGTCGGAGAAGGATCGGCGGCGCTACGATGGCCGTATATCGCCGAAAGCGATCGGGCGGCGCAAAGATTTCTGGAACCGGTTGACGATTGCGTATCGCGACTTGCGCATCCAGGAAGTGGTCGACGAGTACAAGAACCGCAAAGTGACGGGTTATCGCGCCATCATCGATACGTTCTTCGACGACTTCGAAGAACTCTACAGCGACCTGCTCAGCTCCGATCCGTGCGAATTTCCCGGCTTCCGGCTCTCGATCGAGAGTGCGCTGAAGCAAAAGGTGCCGCCGTGCGGCATCGTCACCGGCATCGGCACCTTCAACGACGGTGCCGGCGGCATTCGCGTCGGCGCCGTCATCTCGAACATCCAGTTCCAGGCCGGCGCGTTCGATATGGCGAGCGCCGAGAAGTTCTGCAAGCTGCTCGTGGATTGCGCGGAGCGGCAGTTGCCGGTGATCGGCTTCATTTCGTCGGGCGGCATGCAGACGAAGGAGGGCGCCGGGGCGCTCTTTTCGATGGCGGCCGTCAACGATCGGATCACGCGCTTTGTGCGCGACTCGGAACTGCCGGTGATCATGTTCGGCTTCGGTGATTGCACCGGTGGCGCACAGGCGAGCTTCGTCACGCATCCGCTCGCGCAGACGTACTACTTCAGCGGCACCAACATGCCGTTCGCCGGGCAGATCGTCGTGCAGTCGAACCTGCCGTCAACGGCGACGCTGTCGAACTATCTCTCTGCCGTGCCCGGCGCGATGCAGGGCCTGGTGCGGCACGCATTTTTCGACGACCTCGACGATCAGTTGCGCAAGATCGACCCGGAGATTCCGCTGCCGACCGAGACAGTCGTCGAAGTCGTGCACCGCGTGATGGCCGGCTCGTTGTCGTTGGAGCGGCCGCAGATCGGCAGCCGGCGACCGAAATTCCGCGACCGCGATCTGGTGCGCGATGTCGAACGCGTGCTGATTCACGCGCGCGGCTGCACCGCGGTGAAGCTGATCCGCGTCGCGCAACGCGCCGGCATCGAGGTGGTGCTCGTGCAATCGGACCCGGACATGGATTCGGTGGCGGTGGACATGCTCACCGAACGGGACCGCGTCGTCTGCATCGGGGGCAACACGCCGGACGAGAGTTATCTGAATGCGATGAGCGTGCTGCGCGTCGCCGAACACGAGCGCGTGGATTCGCTGCATCCCGGCATCGGCTTCCTGTCGGAGAACTCGCAGTTCGCCGAGCTGTGCCGCAGCCACGGTATCAACTTCATCGGACCACCCGTCGCGAGCATGGACGCGATGGGTAACAAGTCCAACGCGATCAATACCGCGCTGAAGCTCGACGTACCGGTCGTCCCGGGCAGTCACGGGATTCTGACGAACGTCGAGCGGGCCGAGGAAGTTGCCAACGAGATCGGTTACCCGGTGCTGATCAAGGCCGTGCACGGCGGCGGCGGCAAAGGGATCAAGACCGTCGAGTCACCGGATGATTTCGACGACCTGTTTCATCGCGTGGTCGTCGAGGCACGCGCGGCGTTCGGCAACGGCGACGTCTACCTCGAAAAATACGTCACGTCGCTGCGGCACATCGAAACGCAACTGCTGCGCGACGTGCACGGGAACAGCCGCGTGCTGGGTCTGCGCGACTGCAGCGTGCAGCGCGACAAGCAGAAGATCTTCGAGGAGTCCGACTCGACGATGCTGCCGCAGGAACTGCGCGACGCGGTGTTGCGCTACACCGCCGCGATCGCCGACGAAGTGGGTTATGTCGGCGCCGGCACGGTCGAGTTCATCTACGATCTGAAATCCAACGCCGTGTACTTCATGGAGATGAATACGCGGCTGCAGGTCGAGCACCCGGTGACCGAACTCGTCTCGGGTGTCGACATCGTCGGCGAGCAGTTCCGCATCGCCGCTGGCGGGAGCATCGCGAACCTCGACATCGGCAAGCACGGCTACGCGATCGAAGCGCGCATCAACGCCGAACGTATCGTCGTCGGTCCGGGCGGTAAATTGCAGTTCCGGCCGGATCCCGGACAGATCATCGATTGTGTATTGCCTGCGGATTCCGGCATCGAAATCATCGCCACCGCCGCGCCGGGCAAGTTCGTGTCGCCGTATTACGACAGCATGGTGGCTCAGGTGATCGCGCACGGGACTGCTCGTCTCGACACGATCGATAAGCTGCTCAACTATCTCGAGCGCGTCCGCATCACAGGCATCTGCACGAACATCGCGCTGTTGAAGCTGGTGCTCGCGGACTCGACGTTCCGCGACGGCGTTTACGATACGAACTTCCTGCCCGAATTCCTGGCCCGCATCGACGCGAAGCTGTTGATCAAACAGATCAACGATGCCGCGGGGAAATCCGGCGCGGGGATCGATCGCAACTCGATCACGATCGACGGCAGCGACGAACTCAAGGTGCTGTCGCCGTCGACTGGCATCTTCTACATCACACCGACTCCGACCGAGCCGGAATTCGTTGCGGTCGGCGACAAGATCCGCGTCGGCGATACGTTGTGTCAGCTCGAAGCGATGAAGTTGTTCACGCCGCTGGCGCTGAAGGACTTCAATACCGAAGATCAGGAACTGTATCCGTCCGCGCAGCGGTACGAGGTCACGCGGATCAACAACACGAGCGGTCAACAGGTCAACGTCGGTGACCTGTTGTTCGTTGTGAAGCCGGTTTCGTAACCCGTTCTCATAAGAGCCCGCGAACGCCGGCGGCGATGCAGTACGCACCGATCGCGAGGATCACCCAGCGACTGACACGGCGGAACTCACCGTCGCCGATTTTGTCGAGCAGCCGCGTACCGAGCCGCGTGCCGACGACCGCGGCCACCACCGCGATGCCGAGGAACGGCACATTGATGCCGTCGGTGCCTACGCCGATGATGCCGCCGTAGTAGACGAGCTTCAGCAGATGGCCGAGCGTTTGCGTCACCGCTTTCGTCGCGACGATCTGATATCGATCCAGCTTCGATTGCAGATAGAAAAAATCGAGCAGCGGTCCGGATGCGCCCGCGAACAACTGAGCTGCAGTCACTGTCGTGCCGCAGATCGCCGCAGTCGCGGGGCGTGTCACGTCGAGGCCATTGAGTTTGGGGACGATCAGCGCGAGCCACGGAAACGCGCCGACCGCGATCAGCACCCACGCGGCGTTCGGCATCAGCAGCAGCGCGGTGAATGCGCCGAACGCAACCGCGGCGCCGACCAGATACGGCGGCAGTATTCGCAGTTCGATGTGTCGTCGCAGCAGGAACGCGCGCGAACCGTTGGCGGTGCCTTGCACGACACCGTGGATGATCATCGCCGCCGCGACCGATTTCAGCGACACGAGCAACGCCATCAAGATGATGCCGCCAGCCATCCCGAGCACGCCCGAGAGCACGCTGGTCAGCAGAACCACAACGACGATGACAATCTCGATGAACATGGCGCGGCATTCTCGGGAAGCGCCATCGATGAAAAAAGCGAAAGCCCGGAATATGATGTTTACGTGAACGGAATCAATCGGGGATTGATGGAATGATTGGCCGCCGATGATCGAGAACCTCGAGACGCTCGTCATGCTGTCGAAGACCGGCACGATGATGGAGACAAGCACGGTGCTGAAGATCTCTCAGTCGGCCGTCAGCAAGCGCATCGCGGCGCTCGAGCGCTACTACGATCGGATCCTCGTCGAGCGGCATGGCCGCCGCGTCGTGTTGACCCATCACGGCACGCGGCTCGTCGAGCAGGTCACGCCGCTGCTCTCGGAACTGCGCAGCGTGTTCCTCGAAGATCACGCGCTGCAGCGCGGCAAACTGATCATCGGTGTGTCCGAAGCAATCCTCGCGAGCTGGGGGCCGCGACTGTTCGCGGCCGTCGGGCACGACTTGCCCGAAGTGGAATTCACGTTCCATGCGCAACGCTCG
>CAYUMA010000462.1:0-10126 GCA_964445675.1 uncultured Pseudomonadales bacterium
CCCGGCACGACCTACGAGGCGCCCATCTCGCACCTCGACATCTTCGCGACCGCGGCCGCCGCTGCCGGAGCGGCGGTGCCCGCCGACCGCGTGATCGACAGTGTCGACCTGCTTCCGTTCGTCAACGGCACCCGCGCCGGCGTGCCGCACGAAACGTTGTTCTGGCGCGAAGGCTATTACCAGGTCGTGCTGCACGACGGCTGGAAACTGATCGTCAGCGAGCGCCCGCAGAAGCGTTGGCTGTTCAATCTGCGCGAGGATCCGACCGAGCAGCGCAACGTAGCGGACGATAACGCGGATATCATCACGCGCCTCGTCGCGTTGCTCGCTGAACACAACGCGGCGCAAGCAGAGCCGATGTGGCCGAGTGTCATCGAGACGCCGGTGTTGATCGACAAGACGGGTGCGCAGCCTTACGTCGACGGCGACGAATACGCGTATTGGCCGAATTGATCCGGATCGCGATCTGGAGATCGCTCCTACATTGTTGGAGCGGTCTCCAGACCGCGATGATCAGATCGAATCGTTGGTGACTTCGGACTCGGCTGTTTTCACGCCTTCGCTTGCGCGACTGCGATGCGCCTTGCGGTATTTGGACGGCGCCAGGCCGGTCCAGCGGCGAAACGAGCGCGCGAAGTTCGATTGATCGGAGAATCCCAACAGATACGCGACGTCGGTGACCGCGTAGCGCACCTCCTGCATATAGCCGAGCCCGAGTTCCTTGCGCACATTGTCGAGCAAGGCGCGGAAAGAGAACCCGCGCGCGTGGAGGCGCCGCGCCAGCGTGCGCTCGCTGGTGTTCATGCGATCCGCGAGCGCGGCGCGCGTCGGGTCGCCGTCGCCGAGCATGTCCATCAGCGCGAGCTTGGCTTTGCTGAGCACGTCCGTTCGATCCATGTTCGCGAGGTACTTCAGCGCAATTTCGTCGCTCGCGCGCGCCAGCGCAGGATTCTGGCGCGGCAGGAATTTTTCGACCTGGCTGCGGCGGAACACGATGGCGTTGCGATCGGCGTCGTAACGAATCGGGCAGCCGAAGAAACGCGCGAGCTTTTTCGCGCACGGCGGCGCCGCACGTCGCATCGCAACACTCGACGGTTTGAAGTCGTCGTTGGCGATGTCCCGGCACAGTGTGACGACGCCGGTCATCGCCGCATCGACCGCCTGCAGCGGCCAGCCCGCCGTGAGTTCGATCACCAGCGTCAGCTCATCCGCGTTCTCTTCGAGGCGCGCATCGATGGCGGTCGATAGCAGGCGGTGATAGCGCACCAGCCGCCCGAGGGCTTCGCGCAATGTTCGACTCGCGAGCCACGCGTACCCGAGCGCGTGGAGATTGGCCGGCATGATCGCCATGCCGATCTCGAACGCGATGCATGGATTTTTCGTCAAGCGCGCGCATTGATCCCACAGCTTGCGCGCCGCGGCGACTCGCAGCCGCGCGTCGGGGTCTCGGTACGGTTCCGGGTCGAGGCCGGCGGCGCGAAACACCTGCGCCGGATCCACCTGATACTGCGTCAACACGCGCGACGTCGCCTCGTGACCGAGTGCGAGCGATGTCAGATATTCCATCATGGTGTGTGCGAGTTTACCCGTCTCGCGGCAAATGGCCGAGCCTGACGATTGATTGGCTCGACTTGACCGGCCATTGATTGCGGACCCTCTAGAATGCGCGCCCGCTCGACGCGCACACCGTGTCGCTCGCGACCCGACGCGCGTCATAAATCCAGGTCAATCAATGAACAAGGCAAAGGCCGCGGCGATCATTCAGGAACAGTTCGAGCGGCAGGCGCGCGAGTCGTTCGGCGACATCAAGATGCCCCCGACGATGGGACTCGATCTTGTGGTTGCCACGTGGCGTTCCGCCGGAGATCTCCTCACGCGCCGTAACGTCACCCATCCCGAACCATTCACCCTGGCCGTGATGGCGTTGATGTACGGCGCGGTGACGCCGGTATTCTCAGCCGATGCGGGCACCCAGGCGTACTTCATCCGCGCGTTGTTTCAACTGACGCGCAATCTCGACGACCCGCGTTTGCCAAAGGTCGATCGCGACCTGATCGACGCAACCTTGCAGGCCGCGAGCGACCTCGCGCCGCAATGGTTCCCGCGCAAGAACGGCAACACGCCGCTCTAGCAGCCGGTTTTTCCAACGCGGTGTCGTTTCCAGAACGGTGCCAGGCGTGGCAGAACGGGCAGACGGTGCCAGGCGTGGCAGAACGAAGCGAAGAGGTGCCGTTTCCAGAACGGTGCCAGGCGTTGCATTTCGTGCAGAACGTGCGGTCCGCGTGCCGCGCACTTGAGCTTTTGGCCCACGTTCCGCACGAAATGCAACGCCTGGCACCGGCGCTTCGCACGAAACGCAACGCGTGCCACCGGTGCCTCGCAACAAACGCGACGCGTGGCACCGGTGCCTCGAACATCGGGCGCGGGCTGCGTAAGATCGCGGGCGTAGGCACTGATGACGGGAGCGCGCGATGGCGTGCTGGCTGATGAAATCCGAACCGTCCGTATTCGGCATCGACGACCTGAAGGCGCGGCCGAACAAGACCGCGCACTGGGACGGCGTGCGCAATTACCAGGCGCGTAACTTCATGCGCGACGGCATGAAGAAGGGCGATAGGGTTTTCTTCTATCACTCGAGCTGCCCGGAGCCCGGCATCGTCGGGATCGCGCAGGTCGCTCGCGAGGCGTATCCCGATCACACCGCGTTCGATAAGAAGGACGCGCACTACGAGCCGAAGAGCGATCCGGACAATCCGATCTGGATGATGGTCGATGTGAAGTTCGTCAGGAAGCTGAAACGCGCAATCAGTCTCGAGGAACTCAAGGGCGAGCCGCGACTCGACGGGTTTACGTTGCTCAAGCGTGGCAACCGGCTATCGGTGATGCCGGTTAGTGACGCACATTGGGACGTCGTGCTCGACCTCGAGTGACGTGCGTTCAGTATCCGGGCGGCCGCTGAAATCCGTGCCATTCACGCTCGAGCAGTTGCGCAAAACGCAGTGTCGTGCGGTCTTCCAGATACGGCCCGATCGCCTGTAACCCGAGCGGCAATCCCGCCCGATTGAGGCCCGCTGGAAACGCCGTCGACGGTTGGCCGGCGAAAATCGCCCACATCGGATAAACGAGATTGAGCCCGTACTGCACCGGTTCGTTGTCGACGAGTAACGTGCGCGACCAGAACGCGCCGTCCTGATGCGGAAACGCCGCGTCGAGCGTCATCGGGCCGATCAGTACGTCCCAATCTGTGAAGAAGGCACGCCACGCGGCGCGCGCTGACTCGCGCCGGCGCAACAGCGCGAGGTAGCCGGCCGCGTCGATCGTCAGCCCTTCTGCTCGCGCGCCCAGGACACCCAAGTCGGTATTAGCGGCCTTCGCTGCTTCGCGCTCGGCGCGCGGTTGAACCTGCGTCATCTGCACGGTGAACAGGCACAGGTAGTCGCGGAAGTATCGTTCGAAGTCGACCGCCGGCATCGCCTGCGCGACTTTAGCGCCTCGTTGGGAGAGGAACTGCGCGAGTGATTCGACCTTGCCCTGCATCTCCGCGGCGGGCTTGACCCACGGCATCGCCGGCATGACCGCGACGCGAAAATCCTGCAGCCGCGCGTGCCGCGCTTGCGGCAGCGCGAGCCTCCAACCGGCGGCTTCACCGATCGCGGGGCCCGCGACGACGTCGAACAGCAGTTCCAGATCCGCGGCGCTGCGCGCGAGTGGCCCCTGCACGCTCATCAGCACACCGGGGTTCGGCAGGTCGCCACGCGGATACGCGCCTTCGCGCGGTATCGCGGTCTCCGACGGGCGATGGCCGTACACACCGCAATACGCACCGGGCACACGAATCGAACCGCCGATGTCGCTGCCGATTTCGAGCGGCGTCATACCGGCCGCGAGTGCGGCGCCTCCGCCGCCGGTACTGCCGCCCGGCGTGCGCGCGAGATCCCACGGATTGTTGGTGCGGCCGTAGATCGGACTGTCGGCTTGCCAGTCGGCGAGCGCGACCGGGATATTCGTTTTGCCGAGCAAGCACGCACCCGCGGCGAAGACCGCCGTCGCGACCGGTCCGTCATTCGCCGGGCGGTAGTCCTTCAGCGCAACGAGACCCGCGGTCTGCGGTAGACCCGCGGCCTGCGCCGATTCCTTCAACGTCGTCGGCAGTCCGAGCAACGCCCTGCGCTGCCCGCGCGCGAGAGCCGCGTCCGCAAGCCGCGCGGTCTCGCGCGCACGCTCCGCGGTGCGGATCGCAATTGCATTGAGCGCACCGTCGTGCGCGTCGATCCGCTGCAGGTGCATCTCGATGAGTTCAACCGACGAAATTTTGCGCGCCCGCAGCGCGGTCAACATCTCGGTTGCCGTGCTGTAAACGCCAATGGACTGCGCCATCAATGCTCTCCGGTCTCGTGTAATCGAGGCTACGCAACAATCAGCGTTTGATTAAAGCGCGCTAAGCCGATTGAATCGCAGCCCACGCACCACCCATCGGAGACGATCATGGCCAGCCACACCACCGGATTGCAATTGCGCTCGAACATCAAAAAAGAAGGCGTCCTCGAACTCTCGCTCGTCAACACGCCGACGCCGGAGCCGAAACCCGACGAAGTCGTCGTGCGCGTCGACGCGGCACCGATCAATCCCTCCGACCTGGGCCTGCTGTTCGGCATGGCCGACATGGCTGCGGCGAAGGCGGCGGGCACACCGACGCAGCCAATCGTGACCGCCACCGTCGCACCGAACATATTGAAGATGATGGCCGGTCGGCTCGACCAGGCGCTGCCGGTCGGCAACGAAGGCGCCGGCGTCGTCGTCGCCGCGGGTTCCTCCGACGCGGCGCAGAGTCTGCTCGGCAAGACCGTCGCGATTCTCGGCGGCGCGATGTACTCGCAGTATCGCGTCATCAAAGCCGCTCAGTGTCTACGGCTGCCGCCGGGCACGACGGCGGCCCAGGGTGCGTCGTGCTTCGTCAATCCACTCACCGCCATCGGCATGGTCGAGACGATGAAGCTCGAAGGTCACAAAGCACTTGTCCACACAGCAGCCGCGTCGAACCTCGGGCAGATGCTCAGCAAGCTCTGCAACAAGGACAGCATCGGACTCGTCAACATCGTGCGTAAACCCGAGCACGTGAAGTTGCTGAAAGGGATCGGCGCGCCGCACGTCTGCGACTCGAGCGCGCCTTCGTTCATGGACGATTTGACGAACGCACTCGTCGCAACGGGCGCAACACTCGCCTTCGACGCGACCGGCGGCGGCAGACTCGCCGGGCAGATTCTCACGTGTATGGAAATCGCCGCCAACAAAACTGCGAAGGAATACAGCCGTTACGGCTCGACGACGCACAAGCAGTTGTACATCTACGGCGGTCTCGATCGCAGCCCGACCGAGTTCAATCGCAACTTCGGCATGGCCTGGGGGATTGGCGGTTGGCTGCTGACGCCGTTTCTGCAGAAGATCGGACCGGTCGAGGCGCAGAAGTTGCGCGAGCGCGTCGCGGCGGAGATCAAAACAACGTTCGCGAGCACGTACACCAAAGAGGTGTCGCTCGCCGAAGCGTTGCAACTCAATGCGATTGCCGTTTACGGCAAGCAGGCGACGGGTGAGAAGTACCTGATCAACCCGAACAAAGGCCTGCTCTGATCGGTAGTGAGGCGCGGCGCCTAGGCGTCGCGCGCCTCTCTCGCAAGAAAATCCGCCACGGCCTGTTCGGCCGTCATGAACGTCGCGCCGCGCGCCGTCAGTTCAACGATCAGCCGTTCGAGCATTTTGATCCGGTGACCGCGCCCGATGACGAACGGGTGGAAGGTGTACGTCACGACACCCCACGGCAATTCGTCGGCCATGTAGTCGAAATCGGCCAGCCAGTTTTCCAGCACGTCGCTCGCAGCGCGCAAGCCGCCGCCGCGCACATATTCAAAGTGCGGAAAGTCATCGAGCGTCCAGCTGACCGGCAGTTCGACGAGCGCCGTCGGTTCACCGAAGCGAACCGGCCGGCCCGGCTCAATGACGTCGCCGGTGCGCGCGCGATACGGCAGATAATCGTGCCCCATCATGCTCGAGTCGTAGACGAAACCGTGCTCGTTCAAGAGCTCCACCGAGCTCGTGCTCAGATCCCACCCGGGTGATCGATAGCCGCGCGGACGCCGCCCTGTGATCCGCTCGATCGCGGCACTACCGCGTTCGAGCTGATGGGTTTCGTCCGCGCGAGAGAGCCCGCGCGGAGCGAGGTGATCGTAGCCGTGGTGCGCAATCTCGTGTCCGGCCGCGGCGATCCACCGGCACGCATCGGGATAGGTATCGATCGTCAGGCCCGGCACGAACCACGTCGTTGCAACGCGGTGGCGACGCAAGAGCTCGACGAGCCGCGCGGCCGCAACAACGCCAAACTCGCCGCGCGAAATCGGTGTCGGCGTGGTCAGGCCTTGCGCAATCCAATACGAAACCGTGTCGAAGTCGAACGTGAGGCAGACCAGCGAGCGCGCCACCGTGCCTCACCCGAACTCAGATTTCCGTGACGCGCCCGTCGGCGACGTGGATGAGCTTGTGCGGCCCGCCAGTCGCGCGTCGGAATTCCTCCATCCACGGCATGATTTGCGGCGCTTTGCGGCGTACCGGCGTGATCTGAAACTCCATCGGGAACGCGAGCCGCACCTGATTCGTCGTATTGGGGGCGGTGTAGTGCAGCGTTTCGGAATGATGAAACGTTGCACCGCCCTTCGCGAGCGGACACGGTACCGCACGCGATACGTCGTACGGTTCATCGACGGTCAACACGTTGTGCTGCGGCTGGTCCGCGTGCCGATGCCGCAATAGCCCGCGTTTGTGCGACCCCGGAATGAACTGCATCGCGCCCATCTCGGTCGTCACGGCATGCATCGGCAGCCAGACGCCCAACGCGTGGTAGTCGAGTTCCGGTTGCCAGTACGCGTGGTCCTGATGCCACAGCGCCGGCCGCCCGCCCGGCGGCTTGCTGATCATGTGCCCCCAACTCGAGAGCCGACTCGCGTCGACGCCCAACAGCGCCGCGGCATAACGTTTGGCGTTGCGCCAGTGATTGGTCGTCAGCAGCTCGGGGAACTCGATCTCGGGGTGGAACGCCTGCGTCAGTTTAGGTGCTTCACCCGGCGCCAGCGTGCCGGAACGATCAACCGGCGAGCGGAGGTTCTTGGGATGCTCCGGCGAAAAAATATACTCGAAGATCTGACGCAGCCAATCGATCTCTTCGTCGGTCGTCAGACGTTCGACGACGAGATAGCCCTCATCCTTGAAGAACTGCACTTCTTTCGCGCTCGGGAACGCATCGTACGTTTTGGCGGGCGGCGGTCCGAATTTGAGTTGCTTCATGGATTTCTCTCACTACAGGATCAGGTTACTCGACCGGCCCAACGTGTCCGGAAGCGGTCGGTCATCCACAGACACAAATCCCAGATATCCGCGAGCGGTTTTTCGTCGACCGGGTTAACGGGCTGGTAGGGGGGCGGACCGAATTCCGGATTGATCGTCAGGAACGCTTTGTTTTCTTTCAGGCGCGACTCGATGATCCGGTCCCACCAGCGTTCGAAGAACTCGGTCCATTTCAGACCGCTGCCAACGCGCGGATCGGGCACCTGCGGCGAATGCGCGTTGCCGACGCGGGCGTGGATGTGATCGGCGCGCTCGATCGCGATGTCCATCATGTCGCAGTACGGCGGCAGCTTGAGGTTGTTCTCCGCAACGTTCGTGAAATGGCTGAAATCCGCAGTGATCCGCAACCACGGCAGCGCATTGAGAATGCGTTCGGTCTGCCACGCCGAATACAAACACCGCGTGCGATGCGTCTCGAACACGACCGGCGCATCAATTGAGCTCGCCATTTCATTGACGTTGTTGAAAAACGCAACGCTGCGATCGAGATCGAAGTAGTCGCGTCCGGGATGGCAGTTGACGAGAATCGGGCGCGTCTTCTTCACGGCTTCCAGTTGTTTTTTGAACGCCGCTTCGTCGTCGCAGAACATCATTGCGACGTAGTCGAGCCCGAGTTCTTTCGTGAGCTCGCCGAACTCGGCGGGCTCCATGCCGATGCTCGCGCACTCGACGCCGTCATAGCCGGCCGCCGCGAATGCACGCAGTCGGTCCGGCATCGGCCCGAGATGCTCCATGCCCCAATCGCATTTCAACAGTTTCAGTTTCATGATTTTTCTTTCGCTCGTGCAAGACTCTGGCGCAGCGCCCGTTGACCATCGAGCACCCACGGATAGTCGGCCGGCACGCTGCGTTTGACCGGCGCGGTTTGAAACTCGTTCGCCCACGCGCGGCGCACGCCACCGCGCGTATTGCGCCCGGCGTAGTGCAGCATCCGTGGATGGTGAAAGCTCATGCCCCCCGCCGCGAGCGGTACCGGAACGGCGGGCGTCGTGTCGACCGGTGTAGTGACCTCGAGTACGTGCACAGTGGGATCGTTGCCGAGATGTTGATGTTCACGCACGTCGCCGCGGTGACTGCCGGGCATGAACCACAGACACCCGTTATCGACGTCGACATCCTGCAGCGGCATCCACGAACCGATTGCGTGATACGAGAGCGCGACATCCCAATACGCTTCGTCCTGGTGCCATGGCGTTTCGCCGCCGGTGTTCGGCTTCTTGAAAATGATGTGGCCCCAGCTCTCGACGGCAGCCGCGTCGACCGCGAGCAGCTTCGTTGCAATCCGCCGCGCGTTTTTCCACATCGCGGTTTCGCGAATGCCAGGCACGAGGCGTTCGGGAAACAGCAGCTGCCCGACCGAGGGCACTTCGCGCGTGCCGTAAGGGGCTGTCAGATCGAAGATGCCGTCGAGAAATCCGCTCGCGGGACGCGCGATCAGATCGTCGTAAACGTCGCGCAACCACGCGACTTCCGCCGGCGTCGAGACCTGCTCGACGACGAGGTAGCCGTTGCGTTCGTAGAAGTCGACTTCGGTGGCGCCGATGTCAACGCGAAAATCGGTCGCCGGGGGTGATCCAAAGGTCATCGGGTCTCCGCGTGCCCATCGGGTGCAGCCGGTCTGGCCCCGATGATCGCATTCTCTGAAATCGATTTCAATTTCGTAACTTCATCGCGCGCGCATGCCGGCGCATCGAGCTCTCGCGGACGATCAACCGCGGCGACAGCACGATGGTCCGCGGCGAGCGGCGTTCGCGCGCCGTCGCGAGCAGCTCCGCCGCGACCCGCCCGATCTCGTAGGCCGGTTGCGCGACGACCGACAGTTGCGGGCTCGTCAGCGTGGTCCACGGCGAATCGTCGAACGCGACCAGCGCCACATCCTTCGGGATCGCGAGTCCCAGTTCCCTGATCGCGCGCAACGCACCCGCGGCCATCGGATTGTTCGCAACGAACAGCGCGTCCGGGGGCTTGCGCGACGTCAACAACGACAACGCTGCCTGGTGGCCGCCGGACTCTTTGTAGTCCGCGCGCTGGATCAGGTCTTCATCGACGGAGAGGTCCGCCGCGACGAGCGCGCGCCGATAGCCATCGAGGCGCTCATTGGCAGTGTTGACGCGGGCCGGACCCGTGATGCACGCAACACGACGACTGCCGTGATCAATCAAATGCCGCGTCGCCTCTTCGGCGCCGAGGCGATTGTCGACGACGACCGCATCGATATCGCGCCCGGCGGAGCGATCGATCGCAACGACCGGCACGTGCCGCGCGATCAACGGGGCCAGGTTCGATTCCTTGTCCGACGCCACCGCGATGACGACGCCAGCCATCCGCTCGGCAATCGCGACATCGACATACGCGGCTTCGCGCTCGAGGTTTTCATCCGAGTTGCACAACACCAGACGGTGATTCGCCTGTCGGGCCACGTCCTCGATGCCGCGCACCACCGCGGTAAAAAACGGATTTTCGATATCCGACACGATCGCCGCCCAGACGCTCGCATGCTGCCGCCGCAGCGCCCGCGCGGAACCGTCAGGAACATAGCCAAGTTCGGCGGCCGCTTTGAGCACGCGCGTTATCAGCTCCGCGCTGACACCGCCGGTGCGATTGAGCACGCGCGAAACCGTCGCAGGCGACGTTTGCGCGGCGTGCGCGACGTCGGTGATCTTGGTGACGCGGGCCTTGGTTTTCATTCTTGAAATCGTTTTCTACATTAGGTTAGTGTATTTGCCATGGTGGA
>CAYUMA010000463.1:0-5267 GCA_964445675.1 uncultured Pseudomonadales bacterium
CGCGGAACTCGAAGCGTGGGTGCAGTACGGCTTCGCGCTGTCGTTATCCGCGATGTCGACGCGCGCCAGCGCCGACCGCTTGCACGACAAAGTGATCGCGCAACAGGTGCGCCTGCGCAAACTGTGGAAAAAGCGCCTGAGGAAAACTCAGGCGGCCGTGTGAACGCACCGCCTTTCGACGGTCAACCGGTGAAGTCGAGCCGATAGATCCGTTTCACGTTGTCACCAAGCACCTTCGCGCGCGTCGCCGGTGACAGCACTTCTGCGTAACGCGTCAGATCGTCGACCCACGTGTGCGGATGATCCGGGTGCGGATAGTCGGTGGCCCACATAAAGCAATCGGCACCGACGTGTTCGATGGTATGCGGCGCCGTGGTCTCGTCGGGGTCGCCCGAGATAAAACACTGGCGTCGAAAATATTCGGTCGCTTTCGGTCGGCTGCCGGCGAGGTTCAACGACGCACTGAACGCGTCGAGCCGATCGAGCATCGCGCCGATCCAACCGGACCCCGCTTCGAGGACCCCGAGTCGCAATTGCGGAAATCGATCCAGCGTGCCCAGCGAAAAAAACGAAATCAGCGCCTGCTGCACGATGCTGCGCAGCCAGATCGCCTCACCCCACGCGCGGCCCTGATAAGGCCAGTCGAATATCCCTGCCGCCGCGCCGTGCGGCGTAAACGTCGGGTGGATCGCGAGCGGCACGTCGAGTTCACAACACTTCGCGAACAGCACGTCGTGCTTCGGATCGCCGTGAATGACACGGTGATGATTGAACGGATTGACCCACGCGCCTTTGCAGCCATCGCGCACGGCGCGTTCGAGTTCTGCCGCGGAACCCGCGGGATCGAGCAGCGTCAACTGCGCGATGGGCACGAGACGGCCGGACGAACCGCGGCAGAAGTCGGCGATCCAGCGGTTGTACGCACGCATGTATGCGAGGCTGAGTTCCGGGTCCGTGAGTTCCACCTCCCACAACAACCCGATCGTCGGATACAACAATGCGCAATCGAGGTTTTCCCGCTGGAGCAGCTCGAGGCGCTGCTGCGCGTTCGACGAACCGAACGGCATCGTGTCGGCATAACGACGGTCGGGTCTGGGGCGCAAGTCCGCTTCGCCCATCGCGCCGAATATCCCGAGCGAGCCTTTGACGGTACGTTGTGACGGCCGCTGATCGATCTCGAGATACTCGTAGCCCTCGGCGTCGACCTTGATACGCAGGGCGCGCGCCTGATACTTTTCCTCGAGATAGTTCTCCCAGAGGTCAGGCGGCTCGAGCACGTGACCGTCCGCATCGATGGTGCCCGGATAAGGAAATCGTTTGATCTCGTAGGCCATCGCGTCCTCCCCTGCTCTGCTTTTGTTGAAATGGGCCGTTGCCGAAGTAGAACACATCCTCTTCAAGCACCGATCGATGTGAGAGCGTCGCTCACGCGAGCGAACCGCCATCGACGACCAGCACCGCGCCGTTGCAATACGTTCCCTCGACGGCGAGATAGTAGATCGCCGATGCGATTTCTTCCGGCTTCCCGGGACGGCCGAGCGGCGATACCTGGTAACGCTGTGCCGGGTCGTTGAACGGATTGAAGTCGGAATCGAGCACCGGACTCACCATGTCGGTGTCGACGAAGCCGGGCGCGACGACGTTGCAGCGGATGTTCTGCGGTCCATAAGCCCGCGCCAGCGAGCGCGTCAGGTTGACGATGCCGGCTTTGGTGGTTGCATACGTATGCGCATCCGCCATGCCACGTAAGCCGCCGCCGCTCGATATGTTGACGATGCTGCCGCCGCCGCGGCGCTGGAACAGCGGCAGCGCGCCGTGGCAGAGAAAGTAGACCGAGTCGAGATTGATCCGCATCACCTCGCGCCACAGGTCGGGCGGTGTCTCGCCGAGCACCGCCATCGAACCGGGGCGCGCGACGCCGAAGGCCCAGCCGACGCCGGCATTGTTGACGAGCACCGCAAAATCGCCGGCGTCCGTCGCGCACCGCAGCACCGCTTCGGCGCCTTCGAGCGTGCCGACGTCAGCGGCGACCGGCAGGATCCGCCCCGACAGCCCAGCGCCTTCGGCCACCGTTTCCGCGAGCTTCTCGAGCCGCCGTCCGTTCGCGATCACGGTCGCCCCGGCAGCGGCAAAGCGCAGCGCCGTCGCGCGGCCGATGCCAGAACCCGCTCCTGTCACCACCACCACTGCATTCGTCATGACGATCCACTCGATGTAACGCGTTATAAATATCGATTCACTTGAGCGCTGGAATGGTGCCACCATTCCACCTCGGGCAGGTATTAATTGCAGCGGGGTTCCTTTCCATGATGACGGCAGAGCAGTACCGCGCGTCGTTGAACGACGGGCGCGAGACATATTTCGGCGGCGAGCAGATATTCGACCTGCCGAACCATCCGATCCTCGGCATCACGGTCGATTCGGCCGCACAAGGCTATGACCGTTTTTACGATCCGAAGCCGGGCGCGGTCGGCGCGTTCATGAAGGTGCCGTCGTCGGCGCACGAATTGCGCGAGCAGGTCGAGTTGCACGAATCGGTCGATCTGCTCACGCACGTGACCTACGCGTCGATCATGACGCTGCTGACCGCCGCTGACCGTATCCAGACAACGTTGCCGGAGAATGCCGCGCGTATTCGCGCGTACGTCAAGGACGCCCAGCAACGCGACGTGCGCATCACGCAATGCATCACCGACGCAAAAGGCGACCGTAGCCGGCGGCCCGCGTTGCAGGACGATCCCGACGCGTATGTGCGCGTGATCAAACGCGTGCCCGACGGGATCTTCATCCGCGGCGCGAAACTGCACATCTCGGCCGCATCTATGGGCCACGAATTGATGACGATACCGACGAAGTCGATGAAAGCCGACGAATCGGACTATGCGGTCGCGTGCATGGTCCCGGTGAATTCGCCAGGCGTGAAGATCATCAATACGACGTATGCGCCGCGCCACGAGGACACGCGCGATTTCCCGATGTCGAGCCGGCACCACACGCCGGAGGGCTTTGTGATATTCGATGATGTGTTCGTGCCGAACGAACGCGTCTTCCTCGGCGGCGATCATCCGGAGCTCGCCACCGTGTTCGCGCATTCGCTCGGCCTCTGGGAGCGCCTCGGCGGTTTGTCGGGGATGGCGAGCCAGTACGACCGCCTCGTCGGGTTCGCGCAATTGATCTCGGAAGCCAACGGCCTCGACAAGGTCGGGCACATCAAGGAAAAAATATCCGAGATCATGATCAACGCGACGCTGATCCGCGCGAGCCTGGACGCCGCGATCAATAACTGCCACGTCACCTCAGACGGCGCGGCATTCCCGAACGAACTCTATACCAACGTCGGCAAGTACCACGGCGCAGCTAACTATTCGCTGATGGTGCGCCACCTGCACGACATCGCCGGCGGCAGCGTGCTCACAGCACCTGGAATCGCGGATCTCGAGAACGACAAGACCGGTCATCTCATTCGCAAATACATGGGCACGATGCAATCGGTCGACGGCGTCTACCGCACGAAGCTGTTCCACGCGATTCGCGATTACACGGCAGATGCGCTCGGCGGCTGGTATGCGGTAACGAACATTCAAGCCGGCGGCGGGCTGTACGCGCAGCGGATCGTGTCGCGCATGCACTACGACCTCGATCGCGCGAAGCATATGGCGCTGGAAGCAGCACACATGCTCGAGTACGCCAACGGGGCGTGACCAGAAGGGGTCTGGCCCCGTTCTTCTAAGCCGACAACGCGTCGAGCGCCTGGCCGACGAACTGTGCGTGCCCGGCACGTAGCGTCGCCTCGGTCACATCCGGTCGCCCGAGTTCGCGCCATCCGCTCGCCCACTGCGCAATGTTGAATACCGGGCGCAGCGCAGCGTCGAGGTCCCAGTACGCAAGGTCGGTGAGATCGACGTTCGCGATCCGCTGGTAGCACGCGGTCAATTCGTGCATCGCGCCTTCGCCGTATGCCCACAGCACGTCGAGGCGGCTGATCGCGAGATCCGCTAGCGGATCGCCGATCTGGCTATCCTCCCAATCGATCACACCCACCAGCACAGCGTTCTTCCACAACACGTTGCCCGGCCAGTAGTCACCGTGCAGCAGCGCGATTCCATTTTTCGCGGGCAACGGACACGCAGTCGCGAGCGCTTCGCAAATGCGTGCGACGCCGAGCGTTTTGTCCGCACCGGGAGGCAGTACCAACGGTTCGGGACGGTGCCGCGGATGCAGCTGCAGAAACGCAAGCTCGGTCGCGACGCCTTCGACACGATGAATCGCGGCCAGGTGCGACGCGAGTTGCGCGATAGTGCCGGACAGGTCCGCGGGCGCGAAATCGGGGGCGCCGTCGATGTACTCGACGACGAAGAACGGTTCGCTCGCGGACTCATCGATGTAGACCGGCAGCGGCGTCGGGAGTCCCGCAATCTGCAGATGCTGCAGCAATCGGAATTCGTCTGATGCCCCACACGGATTGCGTTGTACCGCCCAGCCCGACGGCCGTCGCACGATCAATCGCCGCGTCGCTCCGTCGGACAACGCGATCTCGAGCGCGATCATCGAACTCGAGATCCCGCCCCGGAGCGCCCACGTGCGCAGCAGCCGCGCGCGCGGATCGATTGCGCGGACAATCTGCTCCGGGTCGCGCACCACTATTTCCGCTTTGGTCGAATACGCATCGCGCGGGATTTGAAACCACGGGCCGAACGCCGTCAAACTGCGATGATCGCCGCGCCAATACCGAGGACAACCGACGTGCCCAAAACCGTTGAATTTTTCTACGACTACGCAAGTCCGTATTCGTATTTCGCGGATTGCCAGCTGCCGCAGATCGCGGCGAAGCATCGCGCGACCCTCGTCTATCGCCCTGCGATTCTCGGCGTTCTAGTCGTCGAGTCGGGCAATCAGCCGCCGCCGAGTGTGCCCGCGAAACTGAAATATCTGAATACAGACACACGCCGCTGGGCGACCCGTCTCAACGTGCCGTTTGTCCCGAACCCCGCGTTCCCCGTGCGCAGCATCACGTTGATGCGAGCCGCGCTCGTAGCACAGGACAACGACGTCTTCGAAATATTTCACGCCGCGATGTGGCGCGCGATGTGGATCGAAGGTGCCAACCTCGCCGATCCTGCCGTCATCGCCGACACGCTGACGCGCGCAGGACTCGACGCGCAGACGATCATGCGCGGAACTGCTGACGACGCCGTCAAGGCGCGACTCAAAGTCAATTGTGACGAAGCGCTCGCGCGTGGTGCATTCGGGATGCCGACGTTCTTCGT
>CAYUMA010000464.1:0-1505 GCA_964445675.1 uncultured Pseudomonadales bacterium
ACCCGCCGGGCTGGAAGTTCTCGCACTTGAACGTCACGCTCGCCCCCACCAGTTCGTCGATGGTGCGGCTCGTCAATACCGGGGTGCGCTGCACGTGCGGGCGGATGCGCTCATGCGCCGCTCGCAGGTCGTCGAGCGTCAGCACTCAAATGATCCCGTCGCGCGCGAGTTGTGCGCGCGTTGCAGCGTCGAGTCCCAGCAGCGTCCCGTAGACCTCGTCGTTGTGCGCGCCGAGCGGCGGACCGGGCCAACGCACGCTGCCTTGCGTGACCGACATCCGCGGAAACACGTCCTGCATCTTCAGATTCGCGAATTCCGGATGCGGCACATCGACGATCGAACGCCGGGCTTCGAAGTGCGGATCCGCCAGCATGTCGGGCGCGCGGTAGATCCGACCGGCCGGAACGCCGAATTGCTCGAGCCGAGCGAGCAGCGGGTCCGCATCGAGCGTCGCGGTCCATGTCGCGATCAACACGTCGAGTTCCGCTTGATGCTCGCCGCGCGCGACGTGATCGCGGAAGCGCGCGTCGGTTGCCAGTTCGCTGCGCTGCATCGCATCGCATAGGCGGCTGAATACCGAATCCTGATTGGCGCCCATCACGATCATCTCGCCGCTCTTCGTCGGATATACATTCGACGGCGCGGTTTTCGGCAGGATTGCGCCGCTGCGCTCGCGGACCAATCCGCCCTCGGAGTATTCCGGCACGGTCGACTCCATCATCGCCAGCACCGCTTCGTAAATTGCCGAGTCGACCACCTGGCCAACCCCGGTGTTCGCGCGGTGGTGCAACGCCGCGAGCGCGCCGACGCACGCAAACGTCGCGGCCAGCGAATCGCCGATCGACAACCCGACGCGCACCGGCGGCCGATCCGCGTCGCCCGCGATGTAGCGGATGCCGCCCATCGCTTCGCCGACCGAACCGTAACCGGCGCGTTGCGCATACGGTCCCGTCTGGCCGAAGCCGGACACGCGCACCATGATCAGGCCCGGGTTGATCGCCGCGAGAGCTGCGTAACCGAGCCCCCACTTCTCCATCGTGCCGGGCCGGAAGTTCTCGATCAGGATGTCGGCGTGCGCGACCAGATCGCGCAGCAGTTGCTGCGCACGCGGTTCGCGCAGATTCAGCGTCGCGCTTTTTTTGTTGCGCGCGATGACGCTCCACCACACGGGCAGTCCTCGGCCCCAGTCGCGCATCGCGTCGCCGACGCCGGGCGGTTCGAGTTTGATGATCTCGGCGCCCATGTCGCCGAGCAGCTGACCGCAGAACGGACCCGCGATCAGCTGGCCGAGTTCGAGCACGCGGATGTCGGCGAGCGGACCGCGGTTGACGGCGTCAGTCATTGTCGAGCCCGTTGATCTGCCGATTCAGCTCGAAGCGTTTGTCGGTGACGATCGCCTCGAGCGCGTTCAACCGCTGCACGACGTCGCGCTTCTCGAGTGTGGTCTCGAGTTTCTCGAGGCGCTCGCGAATACCGGCGAGTTCGCTCTCGACGCGGCTGCCCAC
>CAYUMA010000465.1:0-5288 GCA_964445675.1 uncultured Pseudomonadales bacterium
CTGATCATCCCGATCGGCGGCGCGGACATGCCCACGGTGATCTCGATTCTGAATGCGTATGCGGGCCTCGCGGCGGTCGCGATGGGCTTCGTGCTCGATAGCCGGCTGCTCGTCGTCGCCGGTGCGCTCGACGGCGCGAGCGGCCTGATCCTGTCGATCGTCATGTGCCGCGCGATGAACCGCTCGTTCACCAATGTCCTGTTCGGCGGCTTCGGCCAGGTGCAGGAAGCAGCCGCCGGCGCAACCGAAGAACGCCTCTATAAAGAAGAGAGCATCGAAGGCGCCGCCCAGGCGCTCGCGATGGCGCGGTTCGTCATCATCGTTCCCGGTTACGGCATGGCGGTGGCACATGCGCAACACCGGATCGCCGAGCTGTACGATTTTCTGACCGCACGCGGGACCACCGTCAAGTTCGTCATTCACCCCGTCGCGGGGCGGATGCCCGGCCACATGAACGTCTTGTTAGCCGAAGCAGAAATTCCGTACGACGACATCATCGAGATGGACGACATGAACCCCGACATGCCACAGGTCGACGTCGCGCTGATCGTCGGCGCCAACGACGTCGTCAACCCGGCGGCCAAAGAAAAAGCAGGGTGTCCGATCTACGGCATGCCGATCATCGAAGCGCACCGCGCGAAGACCGTCTTCGCGATCAAGCGCGGCAAGAGTCCGGGGTTCGCCGGAATCGAGAACGATCTCTATTTCAGAGACCAGACGTTCATGCTGTTCGGCGACGCGAAACACGTCATCGGCGAGTTGACGAAGCAGCTCGCGGTCGACGCGGCGGCTTAGCTGGACGTTGACGAACGGACTGAAAATCCGCGCGTCGGCACTGTGCAACGACCGATTCATTTTCTGCCCTGGCCACCATTTCTATCAGTAGCTTACGACGTATCGCGCCTTCCAATATCCGTTAGATTTTGGTCATCACGATACGGATGTGGCGGGAGAAGGGCCACGGGTTGCCAACACAACATTGGTCACATCACTGAGCTGACTCTGTCCCGCAGTGTTGAACAGGGTACGCCAATGGCGTACAGTTTCCCGACGTTCACCTTCATCGAATCGTCTGCATTCACACGAGCCTGTTCCGTGTACTTGGACGATGATGAGTACGCCGAACTGCAGCAATTCATGATGCAAAATCCTGAGGCCGGTCAACTGGTTCCCGGTTCGGGCGGAGTTCGAAAACTGCGTTGGTCACGCCCGGGCATGGGCAAGCGCGGTGGCTTGCGAGTCATCTATTTCGTGGCCGTCGAGCCCAATGAGTTCTGGCTGTTGACGATTTATGCAAAGGCTAAGAGCGACCACGTGCCGGGCCATATTCTGAAACAATTGTTGGAGGTATTTGGAAATGGCTAAAAAGCTCAGCGGAAAGGCGCTCGCTAAATTCGAGGCCGAGCGAGATGTGTGGCAGGAGGTCCTCGACGGTGTACGCGAAATCAAGGCAGGTAGAGGCAAGCGCACGAAAGTGGCGCCGAAATCGGATGTTATCCGGGTGCGCATGAACAGTGGGCTATCGCAAACTCAGTTCGCGGCAGCACTTGGCGTTTCGAAACGCACCCTGGAGCAGTGGGAGCAGGGCCGACGCGAGCCTTCGGGGGCCGCACAGACACTCCTGAAGATCGCGGCGCGTCATCCAGAGGTGCTGCTTGAAGTTGCAACACGATGAATGACAAGAATCGGCACATCATCGCCAGATCAGCGCCGCGCTGTCGACATGGCGGTCTTGGCGAAGAGGCTGTCGGCCTGCTGCAGCAACGTCGCCGCCGACCGAGTCCGCTATGGCAGGCGCAGATCGCGTCCATCATCGCGTTGAGCGTTTCATCCAGATCTGGCGACGACCCGGCTGATGCGTAGGGTCTGCGCGACCACTTGAATGATCTGCTGGCGGCACGTGATGCCCTGCACCTTTCCACCCGCAGTGACAAAACTGTGCCTTCGGGGCAAGTCGATGCTTCAGGGTCGTCTGGAAAGCAGCGCCTTGAACACGTTGCCGTCCGGCAGTGTGGCTTCGACGGTGTAGTGATCCTCATCGGTACGGGCATACGTCAACTGCTTCAACCCTGCCGCTTCGCTCGTAAACGTGATGGTGCGATCACCCAGGCTCTTCAGCTGCATCACCTGCGGTGCGGGTGATCGTGGCGAAAAATCCGGATTGAACTGCTGCAGGCTGAGCGACAGTGTGCCCCCGAGTTCACGGATGATGACCAGTTCCACCATCTGCGTGCCGTCCTTGCCGGCCATGCGCACGGTTGCGGCGATGGTGCCTGCAAGTGGCGCATTCCAGTTCTCTTCCATCACAAGATCACCCACGGGACCTGTCCAGTAGCCCGTCATCCAGGCGAGATCGTTGATCGAGTTGGTGCCAGCGCGGGCAAGGCCGCTGATGCTAAGCAGCAAGACCAGGGCAGAGCAGGGGCGCGTACCGATTCGGAACACGGAAATCTCCTTGGCTGAGGATTCGATTGCAGCGACAGTGGCTCCTTCGGTTGTGCGACTCAAGTTGTGGGCCACGCGCTATTGGCACATCAATCCACTCCCCCCAAACGCCTGACACATCGCCCTGCGTCCGCACAGTCCTCGCCGCCAACGCCAAGCATCGCGGTAATCGTAGCCTCATCGGGATATTGATATTGAGCCGAGGCGAGGCCCCCTGCCCGTTCGCGATGTGTCGCTGCGCGCCGCGCCGCGTTGATCGATTGGTTGACGCATAAGGTCCGGCCGATGTTCAAACAGCGAGCGTTGCCGGTCAGCGAAGACGTCATCGTCAAATGGCGCTTGATGGTCGAAGACGGACGCAAGGCCGGCCCCACGTTTTCCCAGCCGGATTTGTCTATTGCCGCGACAGCCCGTCATCACGGGCTCACTATCGTGTCGCGCGACACACCGCAATACGTCCGCGCGGGCGTCCCCGTATTCAATCCGTGGATGTACGAAATTCCCGACTGACGGCTCCCCCGTCAAAGCCGGGGTTCCGAAGAATGTGGACCGCTCAAAGCGGCATGACAAACGCGTGAACCGCAAGTCGTCGACCGATGACCCACAACCCCCGCACGATTTGATAGGGTCGAGCCACGGTGGGCGAGATCCACCGGCACTTTTCGAACACAGCAGACCGCCGACGCTGCGACGGCGCTCACCATTTGTTGCGCAGCTCGCGCAACTTGATGAACACCTCTTTCGGAGACGGGCTGTCTGGCAGATCCGCAAACGCCTCACGCAGCCGGCTGATCACGCTTTTGCTGGTCAGCCGGAAGAATGTGTTGATCTGCTTCTCGAGCCCCAACGACGTCACCAGGGGGCGTTCAGGGTCGTAGTCTTTTTTGATGCCGTCCAACAGCGCGGCGGCTTTCGTGTTGTCGGGCTCGCGGTCCATGGTGAAGCCGAGGTTATTGGTGATGTAGTCGTGGCCCGGATAGATCAGCGTTGAGTCGGGGAGCTTCGCGAGCTGCTGCGCAAACGTCGTATACAGCTCGGCCGGATGACCGCCGTTGTGGCAGTTGCCCGCGCCCGCATTGAACAACGTATCGCCGCAGATCAGCGCCGGCGTATCGGTTTTCGACAGCAGACAGATGTGGCTCATCGTATGCCCGGGCGTGTCGAGCGCCAGCAGTTCCAGGCGCTTGCCGACCTTCACCACATCACCGGCCGCGAGCCCCCGATCGACGCCGTCGATGCGCGATCCGGCATTTTTGTGCGCGAGCAGCTTCGCACCGGTCGCTGCGATCACGGGAGCGTTACCGCCGGTGTGATCGCCGTGTTCGTGCGTGTTGAGCACCTGCGTGATGTGCCAGCCTTTGGACTTTGCGCGCGCGAGACATTTCTGATGATCGAGCGGATCCACGGCCAACGCTTCGCCGCTATCCGGACAAACGATCAGATAGTTGAAATTGCGGTACGCGTTCCCGGTCCAGATCTGTTCGACGATCATTGCCGGCTCCTCCTGATCCATCTGACGATCATTGCGGATCCCCATTTCGAATGGACCCCTCGGAGCCGCGACCATACCATGCCCCGCATGCACGCAGTCGACGATCCCCTGCTTCGAACCTGCATCCGGCGTGACAACGATCGACGCGCACTCGAACGCGCGAGCCTCGTACTGACCGCGATCGATATCGACAACGACATCGAGCCCGCCATCGAGCCGGCAGCGGCGCAGTGGTGCCTCTGGGTGCCGACCGCGCTCGCGCACCGCGCCGTGGTCGAACTCGAAACGTACTCGAACGAAAATCGACCGCGCCATGCGCTGCGACCGCACGTGATCCCGATCGACAACGGCTGGATCGGCGTCATCTGCTATCTGCTGATCATCTGGTTGCTGCCGTCGCTCGAAGCGGCTGCGACATTCGGCTGGCACTGGCGCTCAATCGGCGCAATGGACGCCGGTCGCGTCATGGACGGTGAGTGGTGGCGCACGATCACTGCGTTGACGCTGCACGCCGACCTCGGGCACCTGATGGCGAATTCGTTGTTCGGCGCCTTGTTCGGGTTGTTCGTCGGGCGCCATCTGGGTTCGGGCCTCGGCTGGTTGCTCGTCCTCGTCTCCGGCGCGCTCGGCAATGTACTGGATGCGTCGCTGCAGGCGGCCGACTTCCATGCCATCGGCGCGTCCACCGCGACGTTCGGATCCATTGGCCTGGTCGCTGCGTTCGTCTGGCAACGCGGTTACTACCGCGCGGTCGACTGGCGTCGCAGCTTCGCCCCGCTGTTCGCGGCCGTTGCGCTGCTCGCGTTTCTAGGTGTGGAAGGCGAGAACATCGACGTCGTCGCGCACCTGGCGGGATTCGCGGCGGGTATCGCTTGCGGCCTCGCGGTGGCGCCATTCGACGTCAGGCGTCTCGGCGCCACCGTGCAGATCCTGTGCGGCATCGCCGCAATCGCCTTCGTCGCCTCTGCGTGGTCGTTAGCGGGCGCTGCATCCTGACGCGCCTGTCAACGCTTGACTTGGCGACGCCAGATCCGACTATCATCCGCCCCCTCGCTGATTGCGCCCCGTCTACTACCTACTGGAGCCGCATCTTGAAACTGCAAACCTTATCGAGAGTCCTACTGGCCACGTTTGTCATCGTATTGACGGCCTGCGACAACGGAGCTGCGCAAAAGGCCGCCGCCGAGCAGGCCGCAAAAACCGCCGCGGACGCGCTCGCGCAGCAGCAAGCCACAGACCAAGCCCGCACCGACGAGGCCGCAAAACTGGGCATCGAGGCGGTCGCATACGGACTGCCGTTGATGATCGCGGAACTCACACGGCGCGTGCAGACGAATGTCGCGCAGCCGCA
>CAYUMA010000466.1:0-7238 GCA_964445675.1 uncultured Pseudomonadales bacterium
GGACACGGCGGTGGCCGCATGGATGCGATTGAGGTGCTCGATATCGGGTGGCACGAACCAGATGCTCACGCGCGCCCGCCGCCGCCAGGTTGGGCGGCCTGCGTCAACGCGTCGCGGTTGAAGCCGGCGAGCCTTTTGTAGCGGTCGGCCACGTCCTGCAACTGCGCGTGACTGAAGTGATCTTGGATGTTGTCGAAGCCGTTCGGGCAGCGCTCTTCGACCATCTGCAGCACCCGCTCCGGGCCAGTCTCGCGATTATCGAGCGTCAGCTTTGCGGTCGGTTCGAGGCGCTGCGTCTCGTAGTCACGCAGCGCCTGCTCGATCGACGAATTCGCCTGCAGGGCTTCGGCGAGCGCGACACCATCGAGAATCGCCTGCGACGCACCGTTGGAGCCGTTCGGCCGCATCGCGTGCGCCGCGTCGCCGAGCAGCGTGACGCGACCGAAGCTCCACCGCGGCACCGGCGTGCGATCGACCATCGGAAATTCAAAGACCTCGTTTGTCGCCGCGAACATCCGCGGCACATCGAGCCAATCGAAGCGCCAGTCGGCGAACGCGCCGATGAAATCGGCGGGATCGCCGCGGCGATTCCAGTCGGCGGGATTCGGCGCCAGCGATCCGGGAAGGCGCCGCTCCGCGACCCAATTCAGCGTGGCGCGACCGCGCCGGCGCGCCGGCTCCGAGATCGGATAGATCACCGCCTTCAGATCGTTGTGACCGACCATCACGCAGGTCCGGCCATCGAACATCGGCTCCCAGTCGACGACGCCGCGCCACAGCATCTGCCCGGAATACACCGGATTGCCCTCGTCCGGATAAAACGCGGCGCGCACCGATGACATCAGTCCGTCCGCGCCGATCAGGCAATCGCCTTGCGCACTCGGCCGTTTCAGACCCGTACGCCGGTGCGTGAAGTGAGCCATCACTCTGTCTTGATCCTGCTCGAATGCTGACAGCGCGTGTCCGCACACTACCGCGTCGGCCCCGAGACGTTCCCGCACGGCCGCGACCAACAACATCTGCAATGCGCCGCGATGAATCGAGTACTGCGGCCACGCATAACCGGCGTCGAGTCCGCGCGGCTCACTCCAGATTTCGCGCCCGTGCTTCGAATGAAAGCGCAGCGTGCTCGTCAGGATTGCGGTCTCTTCCAGCGCGTCCTTCAGGCCGAGCGCCCACAGTGCCTTGACCGAATGCGGCAGCAGATTGATGCCGACCCCGAGCGGCGCGATGACGTCGACCGCCTCGAACACGCGCGCCGGAATCCCGGCGCGGTGCAGCGCCAGCGCGCAGGTCAGGCCGGCGATGCCGGCGCCGATGATCAGCGCTTCAGTGGGACGAGGTGACATGCGGCGTGGCTGCGATCGATGCAAACCACGCTAGTGTACGGGCGCGATCACCAACGGCAACGCCGCGAGCGCGGGTCCGGTGCGCCCCCCGTGCCCTGCTCCGTTCAGCAGCGACCTTTTTTGGCTTGTCCCGGCGGACAGAAGCGACCCTGGTCGGCCGGCACGACAACCACCGCCGCCGGCGGCTTTGCGTCGTGATCGTTGTCCGCATCGTCTTTGGTTGCGATCGCGGCGCCCGCAGCAGCGCCGACGCCGGCGCCAATGATCGCACCTTGTTTACCGCCCACCTCGGCGCCCACCGCGCCACCGAGACCGCCGCCGATCGCGCCGCCGATCGCGGCATCTTTGACGAGATCGTCAGCCCGACCGGATCCGGCGAGGACGCACGCAAACAGAACTGCGAAACAGAGTTTGAGGTTCATGGTCTGGAGATCCCTATTTCAACTGCGCGTTCAGACTACGTCGAAGCAGGGCTCGCCGGATGAGGTCGTCGTCACAGATCGACCTGCAACGCGGCGTGTCGGCAGTGACGGGCCATCGGTTGCTATCGATCCAAACCACGCTACTGTACGGGCACGGTCAGCAACGGCAACGCGCCGCGGCGATTTCACGGAGGTTTGGCAGTGGCAAACGAGGGCTATCACGAGCCGATCGACGAGATTTCGGACGCAACGCGCGACTACGTTCCTGCGGCAGGGCACGATCGTTGGCTGCGGTTTTATGATCCGCTGACGAAACTGTTCGGCGCCCCGGCGGCGCTGCGCGCCCTGCTCGACCAGGCGGATCTGCAACCCGGACAGCAGGTGCTCGAGATCGGCTGCGGCACCGGCAATCTCACCGTGATGCTGCAACAACGTCACCCGCAGATCGACGTCGTGGCGCTGGACCCGGACGCGCACGCGCTCGACATTGCGAGGCAGAAGGCAGAACGCACACACACCGAGATCCGGTGGGTGCAGGGTTTCGGCGACGCAATTCCGTATCCCGGTGCGGCGTTCGATCGCGTGCTGTCGTCGTTCATGCTGCATCACCTGACGCACGCCGAAAAACGCGCGACGCTCAGCGACGCGTTTCGCGTGCTGAAAGCCGGCGGTTCGATGCACATCGTCGATTTTGCGGGGCCCGGCGAACATCAGCGCGGATTTATCGCACGCTTGCTGCATCGCGACGCACATCTACACGACAACGCCGAGGGGCGCATCACGGCGCTGCTCGAAGATGTCGGATTTGATTCGGTCGCTCGAGTCGCCACGCGGCAAACGTTGTTCGGTCCCATCAGTTTCTATCGGGCCGGTCGCGGCGCGACGGTGTGACTAACGGACGTTTCCGCGTCACCGCTGTCTTGAATCGCCGGGGTTTGACGATGAGCACATCGCACGTCACTGCGTCGATGACCGCTTCCGCGGTGTTGCCGATGTGGACGTGACTGAGTCCGCTGCGCGATACCGCGCCCATCACGAGCAGATCCGCCTTCAGCTCCGCGGCGCTCGCAACGAGCACTTCAGCCGCGATGCCCCTGCGCAACACGGGGATTGCGGCGGCAACACGATTGCGTTTCGCAAGACGGCCGATCGTTGCTTGCGTCACCGCCGCTGACGCACCTGGCTTGCTCGGGCGGCGCGCGCTGAGTCTGGGTAGCAGAGTCTCGCCGATGTCCTCGACATGGATCACCGCAACGCGTCCGCCCAACTGCTGTGTCACCGACGCTGTCGCCTGCAACAGTCGGTCATCCAGACCGGATGGCTTCGCGTGGGCATGCGTCGGATCGATCGCCGTCAGGACAAGCGACCGCTTCGGGAGGCGTTCGTTCTTCACGAACCACACCGGGCAGGGGCATTCGCGGATCAGCTCCCAGTCCGAGTTTGCGAGAAACCAACGCGCGAGCCGCGAGTGACGATGCGACTCAGCCACCACCAGATCCGGCTTGCTCGACACGACCTGGCGCACGATCGCGTGCGCCGGCGGGAAGTCCCAGACCACCTCGCAGTGCACTTTGATACCGCGCGAACGCAGCGGCCGCGACAGCTTCAGCAACTGCTCGCGGCGCAACGTGGCGACTGCGCGAAGTACCTCGTCGGGATCCGACGGCATCGGTCGCGGCATCGGGAACGGCGTCGAGAATGCGTGAAACAGTGTGACCTGCGCGCCGGTGGCCACCGCAATCGTGGCTGCCTTGCGCAGCGCCGTCTGTTTGCGCATACCCGGGTCACGAACCGCGACCAGAATTGATTTCCAGGATCGGGAGGGCATCGTCCAGTCTCCACGGTTATCGCGCGTGGCAGCGATTGTCGGCCGATTTGTTCGGCGCCGTCACTGGTGGAAGTTCGTATGGGAAACCGCGCTCGCTTGATGGATGCTGTCGCGGATTGGAAGCGGCCCGGTGATCGGGCAGGGAACGTTTATGCATCGCATTCTCCTGATTTTTGGCTTGTGCGTCGCGATGCTGTGGATCCTCCAAGGGTGTTCGAGGCCGACATACTCGGGGCGTGAACTGTACGGCGCCAACTGTGCGAGCTGTCACGGTCGCTATGCGGATGGTCAAGGTCCTGCCGCGGCCGACGCGCCGGGACCGGTCCCCGATCTGCGCTATCTCGCCGCACGCAATGGCGGCACGTTTCCTCGGGAGTGGGTGGTCGACGTCATCGACGGACGCAAGATGACACCACCGCACCACGGTGAGCGGCAGATGCCCGTCTGGGGCGACGTCTTCGCGCAGCGGGATGGCCCCAACGGTTCAGCGAAGGCGCAGGCGGCCGCGAAGATACAGGCGCTCGTCGACTATCTGATGGATATTCAGCAGCGCGAGTGAGGCGACGTCAGACCGGCGGCCGTGTCCGCCGCATTACAACGACGTAAATCCCGAGGTTGATCGCGACGACGAAGAAACCCATCCAGTTCTGCACGCTCTGCGTCAGGCCCGCCGGATACATCACCGGCATGATGTAGTGTTCGATGAATCCGCCCGTATAGCTCTGGCCCTCCGCGAGCAACCGCAGATGCTGCTCCACGGGCGTCAGCGGACAGATCGCGCCGAGAAATTCGATACCCGCACCCCAGACGAACGCAGGGACGTGCAGCCACGCGACCCATCGGTAGCGCAGTACGAGCAGCCCACCGAACAGCACGAACACGATGAAACCGAGATGTAGCAGCACGACTGCATTCGCTGCGAAATGCCACAACGCGGGTGCGGCGATCGGCTCAGCGATCTGCATCCGGTCGCCGAAAGTGGGTGAACATCGGGGCGAACCCTATCGCGTGGTTGCGCAGGGAGCTCGGCGCCGCGTCGATCCATTGCGCTGCCAGCCGGCAGGCGTGATCCGGTACGTTGATCAGACTTGGTGGGATTGTTGGCGCGAGTTGTTGTGGAGACACGAACAACGCTTTGATGACGACGGTGCCGATCAGCATGAACGTTGACTTGATCGGGAACAACACGAAGCTGCGGAAGGCGCGCCTCACCGCTCTGCTCGAAATTGTCGGGTTTGATTCGGTCGATCAAGTTGCCACACCGCAAACGTTGTTCGGCCCCATCAGCTTCTATCGGGCCGGACGTTCGCAAGCAACTTGTTGAGCGGACTCGCAACCGCATTGGCGCCGCGCCCGATCAGATGCGTATAGATCTGCGTGGTGCGCACGTCTTTGTGTCCGAGCTGTTCCTGCACCGTGCGGATATCCGCGCCGCTTGCCAATAGATGTGTGGCGAAAGAATGGCGGAACGTGTGGCAGCTGGCTTTTTTCGTAATGCCGGCGCGGCCGATCGCGGCCTTTACAGCCTTCTGCAGCGCGCTTTCATCGACGTGATGTCGGCGAATCTCGCCGGTGCGCGGATCCGCAGATCGCGCTCTCGCGGGAAACATGAATTGCCACCCGAGTTCGCGCGGCGCGTTGACGAACTTGCGCGCAAGCGCATCCGGCAGCCAAACGCTGCCATAGCCCGCAGCAAGGTCGCGTTCGTGCAACCGCCGCACGGCGGTGAGCTGTTCGCGTAGGTAAGGCACCGCGGCGTCTGCCAACGTCACGACACGATCCTTTGCACCTTTGCCGTCGCGAACAACGATGCAGCGATGTTCGAAATCGACGTCCTTGATTCGCAATCTTGCGCATTCCATCAGTCGCAATCCGGACCCGTACAAGAGCGCAGCCATCAGCCAGGCCTGCCCGTTCAACTCGGCGAGCACGCGCATGACTTCCTGCTCGCTGAAGACGGATGGAAGGTGCGTTGGGCGCTTGGCCCGCACGACGTCTCGCACGAACTCCAGCGGTCGATCGAGCACTTCTTTGTACAAGAACACGAGCGCATCGAGCGCCTGATTCTGCGTGGACGCCGACACATTGCGCTCCACTGCGAGCCAGGTCAGGAACGCGGCCACAGCGCCGGCGTCGAGTTCGTTGGGATGTGTCATTGCATGGAAGCGAACGTATCGCTTCGTCCACGCCACGTAGGACTGTTCGGTGCGAATGCTGTAATGACGCACGCGGATCGCATCGCGCAATCGTGCGATCAATTGGCTGGGCATTGGGCGGCCAGTACCTGGTGGGAGGCTTGGCGATGCTACGTGCGGCTGTGTTGCGTCGTTTGCGGAGAACGTCGTATCGCGACGTCAGCCAATGCGCACGGCACACGTGCTATGCGGACTGGAAGCGGTATTTGGTTCTGTTCACGCGGGCTATGCGGAATGTTGCCGTCTTTGTGCGGGTTAGGTGGAAAGCAGCGGTGTTTTAACACGGACTCGCGAACGCGTGTGCGTAAGTCATTGACGGCATGAAGGAATCAGCGTGGAATTCGAGCCGGTTTGGAAATATGCGGACAATGTCCGTCCATTTAGAGTTAGGCGACCATGCGACTGTATTGCCTACGGCACGGACTCACGATTGAGAACACCAAAGGTATCTATCACGGCACGTCGGATGGAACGCTCACAGATGAGCAACGCGCCGCGCTAGCGATTGTACGATTTGACGCTTCGCGATACGACGCGATCTATTGCAGTCCCTTGGGCCGTTGTACGGAAACTGCGCGCGCTCTCGGCATTCAGTCTTGGGTCACTGATGCGAGAATCACGGAGCGGAACTTTGGCATCTTCGAAGGCCTCTCGAGGTCCGAATGTGAAGCGCGTTTCCCAGACGAGTTTCGGGCGTTTCAACGCTTCGACGAGCACTATCAGATCCCGAACGGGGAGAGCCGCGCGCAAAATCTCGCTCGCATTCTGGAGTGGATGCAGGCGATTCGAACGCATCAACGGATTCTCGCGATCACCCACGGTGGCACAATCGACTTCCTGTATCGCATGGCTAGAGGTATGGACCTTCATGGTGGATCCGAGATCTTCAGCGCGTCCAACGCATCGCTTTCAACTTTCAACGTGGAGTGGCCACAGGTCGAGCTCGTTGCGTACGACGCGCGGCTGGTCGCCTAACCACTGCATGCAGCCGACGCCCCAGACAGTCATCAAATTTGCATACGCAAATTTGTCGCCTGTCTGGTGCGCGGCTGATGCTGGCTGTTAGGCCGAACCTGCAACACTTCGACGAATTCCGTTCGGAGTGATGCGTAGGTCGAGTAGAAGCACGAGATCCGAATCGAAGCGTTCCTGGTTCCTCACTGGTGGCCGTTCCATTCGCGGTTGCATGTAGATCTGCTTCCACATCGCCCATTTCGGATTACTGGTCATTGGCGTCGTAGACGTCACACCATTACGCCATTCGTGCGGCCCGCGGTTGGCGTCGCAAACAGTAGCCGGTACGAAAGCGCGTAGTTCCAGCACGGTGGTTGCGGCGTGCGCGCCAATCACCTCGATTCAGGCATTGGCTCTCGCGTCGCCGCCGCTCACCGCTAACCTGGCAGTCGTGGCATGGTTGCGCCGCATTCCTACTCGGGGCTATGGT
>CAYUMA010000467.1:0-1850 GCA_964445675.1 uncultured Pseudomonadales bacterium
GAATAATGCACTGGCCCGAATCCGCAGCCGGTTCAAGCAGTTGTGCACTCGGTGCAGTAGGCGAATGCTCCGACCAGTGTTCTAGAGAACAGGTCACGAACTGCAGAAACTGACGGTAACCGATGCGGTACCGATCGGTTCTGCCCTGATCGAGGATGCGCAGAAACGCCTCGTCCAGGGCAACCTTCGGTCTCGGCTTGGCGAGTGCGCTGGCGATGATCGGGATGAAGAAAAGTTCGTGGCTCATGGCTGCGCTCCTCTTTGCCCGCGTTTGCCGTCCTTCTCAATGATCGCCTGGACCATGTCCCAGACCCCGGCGGCGATGGCCGCCTCGATGTAATCTTCGTTTTCGGAGAGCACGTGCGCGCAATTCACCCACAGGTCGGGAACGTGCCCGACATCATCCCAATCCTTACCGGCGAAGCGGCTCAGCGACGGTGGCGTGATATGGAAGGCCTTGGCGATTTCGTTTTGCTGGAACGAATCGTCTTTCAGGAGTGCGAAGACCTGAACGATGAGGCTCCTGAGCCTCTCAGGTCCCAAGGCCCGAATCGCAGGTCGCAATTGGTCAATCCGACCGGCTTTTTCGTCGGCAATGACCGCGGCGAGATCGAAGGGCAGTCGTTCGTTCTTATCCCAAGAGGACGGAGCCGGGTTCTGGTCGCCGCAAGGCACGTCTATCGGAGGATCGCCGGACAATGAAAAAACGTGTTGAATGCCAAAGTACTCGTCGACGATGGATTGCACACGGATCGCTTCTCCGGGCCGCATGGGATTGGCATCTGGGATGTTTTCTTCAAGCCAGTTTCGCCGTCGATGCCCCGCGATTGTTGCCGGCATCCAGATGTAGAGCGCGCAGCCGTTGAGTTTCCAGGCGTAACGGGAACGGGTTACGTTCCGCGAACGGCAGGCCTCCCGGCAGGCGAGCCAGGCATGGTTCAGGACGCGTTGTTGAAGAATGCGCGACGCGGCGGCTTCCTGCTTCAGCCCGTGCACTGGGCCGTGCGCGGAAGCCAAGTTTCGGACTGCTTCCAATACACTTCCAAAGTAATGGCGACAGTCCGGCGAATTCGACGGGGCGCGCCATGGATCCCCGCTTTCACGAGGGAGGCTGCTGAACCGATCGATCGTAAGGTCGTAGGCCCGGTCGATGATCAGTTGGTCATGGCCGCAGAGCCGACGCATCCACGGCATCTCGCACAGCGCCGCGACAAAAGCGGTCAGCGTCAGGCGGCGCTGCTGGCCGCCGATTCGGAATGGCATTCGATGGTCGTGCAACTCGCGCACGGCAGCTGCGTCCGAGGCTTCGACAATTCGCTCGATGAGTTCAACGAGCGAGATCTGGGCGTAGGGTCGCGAGGGGCTGCCCAGTGCGGAACAAACGGTAGTGGGTTGAACGCTCATGACGGTCTCTAGCTCTAGCAGGGATACGCAAGACTGGTTCCGACCATCTGTCCCAGGTATTCGACGCGGTATTGCGCGTCGGGGCTAATGCGGCGGTAGTACTTTGTGGCCTCGCGTTGGTACACGCCGCTTCGTGTTCGGTAATACATCTGCAGCGCCTCGTACATGCGTCGCTCGTCGCCGCAGGTCCCCTGAATCGCCGTGTACAGCGCGTCCTCAACGGCTTGGTCGATGGTCATGGTTAAACTCCTTCATGTTTGGTGTTCTACGCTCCGTTCAGCCCACGGCTGAACCCAGTACTCCAAACGCCATCCGCGCCGGGATCTAACGAGCACGGTTCAGAAACACGCGGGACCGCACGGAGGGTGTCCGTGCCGACGTGCGAGCCACAAGGAATGGTTCAGATTCTTTCTTCTGGAAACGCCCGGCCGGCACCAGGTCGGGCG
>CAYUMA010000468.1:0-5096 GCA_964445675.1 uncultured Pseudomonadales bacterium
GTACGTGCTCGGCGACGAAGCTCAAAATCAGATTCGTCGAGATCGGCGCGATCTGATACAGCCGCGTCTCGCGGAACTTGCGCTCGATGTGATATTCGCGTGCAAATGCAAAGCCGCCGTGGGTCTGCATCGCAACGTCGCCGGCACGCCACGACGCCTCCGACGCGAGCATCTTCGCCATGTTCGCTTCGGCGCCGCAGTCGAGCCCCGCGTCGAACAGGTCCGCGGCACGTTCGACCATCAACGCCGCCGCCTCGATTTCCGCATAGCAGCGCGCGATCGGAAACTGCACGCCCTGGTTCTGGCCGATCGGTCGTCCGAACACAATGCGCTCGTTGGCATACGCGACCGATTTGTCGGTGAAGTAACGCCCGTCGCCGACACATTCCGCGGCGATCAGAATGCGCTCCGCATTCATCCCGTCGAGGATCACCCGAAAGCCGCGGCCTTCTTCGCCGAGCAGGTTTTCCGCGGGAACCTCGAGGTCGGTGAAAAACAGCTCACACGAATGGTGGTTGATCATCGCGTTGATGGGCACGACGTCGAGGCCGTGCCCGACGGCGTCGCGCAGATCGACGATAAACGCTGACAAGCCTTCCGTTTTGCGCGCCACCTGATCGCGCGGCGTCGTGCGCGCCAGCAGCAGCATCAGATCGGAGTGCTCGACGCGACTGATCCAGACCTTTTGTCCGTTGATCACGTAGTGGTCGCCGCGGCGCGTCGCGGTCGTCTTCAGATTCGTCGTATCGGTGCCGGTCGTCGGCTCAGTGACGCCAAAACTCTGCAGCCTGAGTTCGCCAGCTGCAATTTTCGGCAGATATTCGAGCTTCTGCGCGTCGGAGCCGTGCCGCAGGATCGATCCCATCACGTACATCTGCGCGTGGCAGGCCCCCGCGTGCGCCCCGGACCGGCTGATTTCTTCCATGATGGCGGCCGCTTCGAGCACACCGAGTCCGGCGCCGCCATACATTTCCGGAATCAGCGCCGTCAAAAAGCCGGCAGTCGTCAGTTCACGCACGAACTCGGTCGGGTAGCCGCGCGTGCCATCGAGTTCGAGCCAATACTGCTCGCCGTAGCGGGCACACAGCGCCTTCACCGATGCGCGAATTTCGTTGATCTGCGCCTCGCGCGCCGTCGCTTCCAGCCTCATTTCTTCTCCTGATCTGACCCAAGGGTTATTCTGCACTGATCACGACGACGAGGAACTCGAAGATGGCACTTTCCATCGGCGCCCACGTGGGTCAGCAGAACATGTCGATGGATCAGATGCGCGCGTTGTGGCGCAAACTCGATCAATCGGGATTCGACTGGATCTCCGCGTGGGACCACTTCTACGAAGCGCCACCCGCGGGCGGGACAGTACCGCACTTCGAAGCGCTCGCGACACTGGGTGCGCTGGCCGCGGAGACGCAACACGCGCGCCTCGGCTGCCTCGTCTTTTATGTCGGTTACCGTAATCCCGCACTGCTCGCGAAAGCAGCGACGACGCTCGATCACATCTCGGGCGGGCGCTTCGAATTGGGGATCGGTGCCGGCTGGCATCACTGGGAAGCGACCGCCTACGGCTACGATTTTCCGGACGTGAAGTCGCGCCTCGATATGCTCGACGAAGCCGCCACCGTGATTCGTGGCCTGTTGACGAACGAACGCACGACCTTCCATGGCACCCATTTCCGCGTCGAAGACGCGTCGTGTCTGCCGCGTCCAGTGCAACCGCGGCTGCCGATCTGGATCGGCGGCGTCGGTGAAAAGCGAACGCTGCGCCTGGTCGCAAAACACGCCGACGGCTGGAATGCCGCGTACGTCGCGCCGGCGGAATTCGCACGGCTCGGCGCCGTGCTCGATGGCTGGTGCGAACGCGCCGGACGCGATCCGCAGTCGGTCAAGCGCGCGGTCAATCTGACATTCAATCTGGCGACCGATGCCAAGGGCGTCGCGCGCGCGGCGGAACAACTGAAGAAAGACTGGGGTCCGGCGGCGACACGCATCGCGGGTGGCGCGCTGACCGGGACACCCGAGCAGGCGAGCGACCGCATACTCGAATACGTCGCGGCCGGCGCGGGCGAAATCAATATCGCGCTGCGTGCGCCGTGGAATCAGGAAGCGCTCGACGCGTACATCACCGACGTCGTTCCACGGGTGCGCGCCGCGACCCGATGAGGCCTTAAGTTCTGTCGGCCAACGCGGCCGCGAACGCGAGCGTGCGCGCCGCCTCGGTCGCGTGAAGGTTCTCCACGAGCTTGCCGTTGACGACCGCGACCCCTTTGCCCGCTCGCTGGGCATTCTCCCACGCCTCGATGATCAGGCGCGCCTGAGCGATCTCGTCGGGGCTCGGGCCGAATATGGTATTCGCGATGTCGATCTGCGACGGATGAATCAATGTTTTACCGTCGAAACCCAGATCACGTCCCTGGATACACGCACGGCTGAAGCTCTCGGTGTCGCGGAAATCGAGATGCACGCCGTCGAGTACCACTCGATTGCATGCGCGCGCGACCAACACGCAATGCGCCAGTGACGGTACCAGCGCGCGCCGGTCATCGGTATGCCGCGCGCGCAGTTCCTTGACCAGATCGCTGGTGCCCATCACCGCGACCGCGACGCGTTCGCTCGCGAGGATCTGTTCGACCGCGAGCACGCCACGCGGCGCTTCGATCATCACCCACAGCGGCAACGCGGCGGCGGGGGTCGCGCCGAGCCACGCGATGCACGCGCGCACCTGATCCGTGGTTTCGATCTTCGGCAACAACACGGCGTCGATCGGCAGTTCCGCAATCGCGGCCAGGTCGGCTCGCACCCACGGCGTATCGAGTCCGTTCACGCGCACGATCAGTTCGCGATGACCGTAGCCACCGGCGCGTATCGCGGAGGCGACCTGGGCGCGCGCGGAATCCTTGGCGTCCGGTGCGACGGCGTCTTCGAGATCGAAGATGATCGCGTCGCACTCGAGCTCGCGCGCTTTTTCCATCGCGCGCGTATTGGCGCCGGGCATGTACAACACCGACCGTCGTGGCCGCAGCGCGTCGGCCCCGGTCACGGTGCGCGTCATCTGCCGCGACCGCCCTGAGGACGTGACCCCGGGACCGATCGTTGCTGCATGCGATCGAGCGCCTGCGCGCGCTGCTGTGGCGACAGCTGCCGAAACCGATCGCGCAGATGGCGCTGCTGTTCCGGCGACAGGTTGCGGAAGTTGTGCATGCGCTTGCGCAGCGTCTGTTGTTGTTCCGGCGTCAAACTCTTGAACTGCTGGAAGCGCTGTGACAATTGGGCCTGCTGTTCGGGCGACAGCGATTGCCAGCGCTGGAACCGCTTCTGCATCGTTGCGCGCTGTTTGGGGTCCATCGACGACCATCGCTGCGCACCGGCAGCAAGACGTTGCTGCTGCTGCGCGTCGAGTTCTCCCCATTGCGCCTGATAGCGCGACAACACCGCGCGTTGCGCCTCGGACAGTTCATCCCACGCAACGGCAAAGGCCGGGTTGCACAGCACCAGGCCGAACACGACCCCCGCGACGAATCCGAGCCTGCGCTTGATCATCACCTCACCTGCTCCGCATCGGCAGCCGCGGTGCCGTCGAACACGGGCGGCGAGTCCTGCACATCGACGACGCCTTGCATGTCTTCCGGCCCCACCCAGCGATCGTGCTCATCGACCAGATCACCGAGATATTCCAACAGTTCGATGTCCGGGCCTTGTTCGTCGGGCACCGCTTCGTCCGCCGCGGCGCCGCCACTGACGAATGCACTGAGTCCCAACCAGATCGCGCACGCGCTAACTCGCATCGGCGCCATCGGAATCCAGCCACGCGACGAATTCCAGGTCGTCGAGCAGATCCAGATCCTGCGCGACCGCCAACTGCACGTCGTCGTCGAACAGCGGTGCGCTCTTGTGATCGACGTTGCGGCCGATCGTCACGCTGAAGAGGCCCACCACCAGCAGCGTGCTCGCCAATGCACCAACGGGTACCCAGGCGCCGGGTGCGCGTGGAATCGGCGTATCGAGGGACGCAACCGCACGACGCCGCGCCGCGGCCAGACGATCGGCGAGTTCCGGCGCGAGCGACTGCGCGTCGAGCGCATCACGCACCCGACTCACAAACTCGTCGTCGCCGATCAGACGCTCTTCGCTCATGACCAGTCACCCTCCAACTGTTCGCGCAGCTTATGCACAGCCCGCGAATAGTGCGTTTTGACGCTGCCTTCGGAGCATCTCATAGCGCGCGCGGTGCCCGCCACATCCAGGCCTTCCCAGGCCCGCAACAGAAACGCTTCGCGCTGGCGGGCCGGCAACTGCGCGAGCGCGACTTGCAGGCGCTGCGTTGCGCGGTCGAGCTCGCCGCGAAACGCAGGCTCCGTATCGCGCGCACCGGCCACCTGCTCCATCGGATCCGAATCGTCTGGCGCATCGCGGCGTCCCGGGAACAGCGCAAAGATCCCGTTCTGCACGATCCGGCGCCGATGAAAATCGGTGATCCGATTGCGCAGGATCCGAAAGAACAACGGCGGCCATTCCGCTTCGGGACGCGCGGCGTACTTGCGCGCGAGCGTCAACATCGCATCCTGCACGATGTCCAGCGCCGCCTCGGAGTCGGACACCGCATAACGCGCGATCCGAAACGCGCGGCGTTCCACACCCGCGAGGAAGCTGTTCAATGCAGCCGCATTGTCCATTCGGAAAAATCGCTTGTGTCGGAATCGCCGGGGACCGCACCCCTCGGCAGCGTTGTCGGATCATCGCGCTATGAACTCGAAACTCGCCCGCGGAGTTTTCAACTCCAGCGTGGGCGCATTGTAGCGCCCGTTTGCGTTGATCTCGACGAGGCGCTCGCCCGCCGCCAGATGATCCGACAGCGCGCGCGTCAGCTCAGCGAAGTCGCGTAATACATCGACCTCCCGGCTTCCTCGAACCGCGATCAGATACGTTTCACGACCGTCTGCCGGTGCGATCAACGCAATACGATCGGCCGATTCGCGCGGGCCACGGCCGCCCAACTGATGGCGCACGTCGGTCAGATCGACGTCGATTCGATCCGCCGACAGGTTCGTAAAGGGGTTACTGGATCCACCGATCGCGCGCCAGCTCGCCCGCAAGCGCGC
>CAYUMA010000469.1:0-3008 GCA_964445675.1 uncultured Pseudomonadales bacterium
TCGGCAGCGAACGCAGCGGTGGGAGTGTGTGTTCCATCACGCGATTCCAGACGAGCACGGTCGGCCGCGTCGTGGAGCGAATTGCGAACCGATCTTCATGAACCCTTGGAGCCCCTGATGCGCTGCCACGATGCGAACGACCGCGACGCCTCGTTGGGAAGGATAGCACCGCGCGTACGCCGCCAATGTTCGCCCGTGGTGAGCCGATCATCATCGGATGCCGAACAGTCGGCGGCCGCGCGATCGAGGTCCGTGCCGCCCATCACGGTTCGGACCGCGATTTACCTCCGCGCTACACGCGCCGGACCGGTTGCCGGTATCGTGGCCAACGTCCAATCCAACGATCTGATCACCAGCTACATGAGCTACTTCAACTTCTACTTCGAGGACAACCGCGCGCGTGCATGGTCGGCCGATGAATGGCGGTTTTTCTTCGACCACATGCGAACGCGGTTGAACCCGGGTGGTCGCGTACGCATCGAACTGAATCGAGGCGGGTTCTATCTGCCGGACGACGAACGCGGCGTGTACCTCACCGACGCGACGGCTGCGGGCCCAGCTGGCGTGCCCGGGATCACGATCACGGCGATACGCAACGTAATCACGCTCGACCCATAGCCTCAGATCTGAGGGGCTTCAGCAACCGAGCGCCGTACTACCAGACGTACTGCCGCACGCGCATGTCTTCCTTGCGGACGAATTCGATGCCCACCCAGCGCGCACGACGGGTATTGAACGGGATCTTGCGACCGAACAGCGTGATCCAGCCGCTGCATCCCATGCGCAGTGCGCGCAGCCTCGGATGCCGATAGCTGTGCAGAAGCGACGCATAGTTGTGCGTCTCGACGCAGCCGATGTACCACATGCTGTGCTCGTCGGGCAGTGACATGCGGCGTACGTAGCCGCGCACGCGCGACAGGTTCGCGCGCCGGTGATCGGCATGCGTCCATGACTTGTAGCCGTAGCGAAACCCCTGCGGAATCAGCACGTCGATCTGATCGTTCATACGCGCTCGAGAAAACGCATTGAACGAGTAGCCGACGAGTCGACCCTCGAAGAAGTTTGCGACGCACGTGTCGCCGCGCGCGAAGGCGGTTTCGAGAAATGTACGAGAGAGATCGGGATCTGATGCATGTGGTACTAGATCGTCGAGGCCGACGGCGCGTGTGGTGTACCCCGGCGGTGCCTCCTGCGGCGATTCGCCGAGGATCTGGAGCATGCCGCTGCCGACGGAGACGTAGTGCACTCGCGCGCCGAGCTTCGACAGACGCTGCATCAGCTGCCAATACAGGGCGCGCGCGAGACCCCAGTCTCTGCGGCGGGCGTTGAAGTTGGCGATTTTCGACGGCGGCGCCGTACGCAAATCCTTCCGCGTCACGCCGCCTCGTGGTTACGCCGCACGAGGCGCCGCAACGCTGGCACGCGGTCGCCGATCAGTCGTCGCACGCGTCGTATGCGCGGCTTGATGTCGTAGCCGACCACGAACTCGAACAGCGGAGCGGCGTGATCAAATGCGCGCGCCACCTGCAGATACGCCTTCGCCTTCTGCAGCGGCGAGCCGATCGGCACGACGTAGCCGTAGTTGACGCGGCACAGGTAGCGCTTGCCTTCCGCGCGCAACGCATCGGACTGCTGCGGTACCAAGCGGCAGATCTCCTGATACAGCTCCAGCGTATCGTCGCACCAGTCTGCAATACGCGCAGCGGAGCCCGCGTTCTGATCATGTTGCCGGAAGCTCGCCTTCACCGCACCGACGTCGAACTGGCCGTGGTGCGCGGTGAGCCGGAACTGCGCCAGCGCGTCCTGGAACAGATTGTGGCGCGACCTGAAGCCGCCGAGCGCTCTCAAGTGCGTGACGTTGCACAGCGTATTGCAGCAGTACGGCGATGTGTGTCCCCGATACCACGCCTGCAGGAACTCGATCGCCGACGCCGGGCCGGCGAGCCGGTTCGGCAGCTCGACGGTGGTGCGCCCCGCGCCGTCGATCAGGCGTATACCGGTGCGGATCACGCCGTACGACGTGTCGTCGCCCGCCGCCGTCATGCACGTTTCGACGAACTCGGCGTCGATGAGATCGTCGTCGTGCAGCAACAGCATGTAAGCACCCGACGCATGATCGACGCAGTAGTTGAAGTTGTTGTTCGCACCGATGTTGTTCGCGTGCTTCACATAGCGGATCCGCGCGTCTGCGTATCCGCGCACGAGTTGCTCGGTCGCATCGGTGGATGCGTTGTCGGAAATCAGGATCTCGACGTTCGGATACGTCTGCGCCAACGCACTCTCCAGCGCGTACCGCAGCATCGTCGCGGCGCGGTTGTACGTGGGGATCGCGATCGTGACCAGCGGACGCGCAAGCGTGCTCATATCGAAGTTCGTCGAGTCGGCTTGTCTAACGGCATGCAGTCATTCTAGCGCATCATCGTCGTGGCCCTCACCTGCGTTTACACACACAGAACACGGATTCGAGAAATGTTCGCGCACGCGACGGTGCGCCGTGCGACGCTGTCGCACCCCAATGGTCAAGGTTCACGTAAGTGCATGTGCGGCATCGCCGGTGAGTTGAAATTCAGCGACGCGCCATCGGGCGCGCACTGGCCGACGATCTGCGCATTGATGGCGCGGCGCGGGCCCGACGACGAAGGCATGTGGTCGTCCCCGAACGGCCGGTGCACGTTCGCGTTCCGCCGCCTCGCGATCCAGGACCTGTCGCCGAACGGTCACCAGCCGATGCTGGCCGCGAACGACCGCTATGCGCTCGTGTTCAACGGCGAGGTGTACAACTTCCACGAGATCAAGGCCGAACTCGTCCACAGCGGCGTGGTCTTCCGTTCCTCGGGTGACGCCGAAGTGGTGCTGCACGCATTGATCCGCTGGGGCGCGGCGGCGTTCGAACGCTTCAACGGCATGTACGCGCTCGCGCTCTACGACAACGTCGAGCGCCGGTTGCTGATCGCACGCGACCACGTCGGCATCAAACCGCTGTACGTGCGGCACGGACCCCACGGCAT
>CAYUMA010000470.1:0-2937 GCA_964445675.1 uncultured Pseudomonadales bacterium
ATCTTCGCTGCGTTTGCCGCAGCCGCGACCTCGAGCACGTTGTGCGCCTGTTGGCCCGTGTCGAACGCGCCCATTGGCCGCTCGATGAAGCCGCCCGGCGGCATCGCCGCGAGCGCGCGTTTGAACAACTCGTATGTTTGCGGCCCGGTCGGGTACAAAAATCGAAGCGACGTGCCGAGCTTCATCCAACGCGCCTGCACAAGCGGACGGGCCGATGATACCGCTGCTGCGTCGGCTTGACCGACGCGACGTCATCGGAGACTCTGCGGCGTCGTTCGCCATTGCCGAGTCGTCAGAGTGCCGCAGCACGCCATCCAGGCCACTGAGGCCGCTCAAGCCGCTGAGGCCGCCCGGTACCCGAACTACGCGCTGGCGATGTTGTTCCTCGTCTATGTCCTGAACTTCATCGATCGGTCGATCCTCAACATTCTCGCGGAGCCGATCAAACGCGATCTGGGCCTGTACGACTGGCAGATCGGCTTGATGGGCGGGATCGCGTTTGCGCTCTTCTATACGACGTTCGGTATTCCGATCGCGCGGCTCGCCGATACCCACAATCGCCGCAACATCATCGCGTGGTGTCTGGCCGTGTGGAGCGCGATGACGGCGGTCTGCGGGCTCGCGCAGAATTTCTGGCAACTGCTGCTCGCGCGCGTCGGGGTCGCCGTCGGCGAGGCCGGTGGCAGCCCGCCCGCGCATTCGATGATCTCGGATCTCTTCGCGTCGGATCGGCGCGCAACGGCGCTGGCGATCTATGCGCTCGGTATTCCCGTCGGCACGATGATCGGCAACCTCGCCGGCGGCTGGATCAATGAGGCGATGGACTGGCGCACCGCGTTCATCGTCGTCGGCTTGCCCGGTGTGTTGATGGCGCTGGTGCTGCGTTTCACGGTCAAGGAACCGCCGCGCGGGTATTCCGAACAGATCGTGCAGGCAAAGGCGACTGCGCCGCCGGTGATGTTCGTGTTCAAGGCGCTGTGGTCGCGCAAGAGCTTTCGTTACATGTCGCTTGGGGGCGGGTTGCACGCCTTGGTCGGCTATGGCGTTGGCCCGTTCATTGCGCCGCTGTTCATCCGCGTCCACGAGTGGGGCACGCGCGACATCGGCACGGCGCTCTTCTGGCTCGGGTTTGCCGGAATACTCGGCACCGCGAGCGGCGGCTATGTGGCGGATCGGCTCGCGAAACGCGATGTGCGTTGGTACATGTGGTTGCCGGGAATTGCCACCTTGGCGTCGGTGCCGTTCTCGACCGCGTTCTACACGTGGCCGGGTCCGCTGGTCGCATTCTGGATCGCGTCCATACCGAGTTTTCTCGGCGCGTATTACCTCGGCCCGACGTTTTCGATGGCGCAAGGTTTGGTCGGTTTGCGCATGCGCGCACTCGCCGCCGCGATTCTGCTCTTCATCCTGAACCTGGTCGGGATGGGGCTGGGCCCGATGGTCGTGGGCGCAACGTCCGATCTGCTCAATGCATTAACCGACCTCGGCGACGAGTCGGTGCGCTGGGCGCTCGTGAGTGTGTTGATCTTCAACGTACTCTCGACGGTCTTCTACCTGATGGCCGCGAAGGATTTGAAAGCCGATCTCGCGCGCAGCCACGAACTGAGCTGAAGGAGTACGTATGGACTATACGAAAAAGGTGGCGGTCATCACCGGCGGCGCGAGCGGCATTGGTCTTGCGACGGCGAAACAACTCGCCGCGCGCGGCGCCGACGTCGTGCTCGTCGACATGCAGGCAGCTGCACTCGCCCCCGCTGCCGCCGCCGTGCGCACGATGGGGGGCGCCCGAAGCCGCGTCGAAACGCGCGTCTGCGACGTGTCGGATTACCAGGCGATGCGCGCGCTCGCCGACGACGTCGTGGCGTCGCTCGGCGGCGTGCACATCGTCTTCAACAATGCGGGCGTTGCCGTCGGCGGGCCGGTCAGCGAGATGACCCACGACGATTGGCGCTGGATTATCGACGTCGACCTGTGGGGACCGATCCACGGCGTCGAAGCGTTTTTGCCGCATATGCGCGCCGCAAAGGCGGGCGGACACATCCTGTTCACGGCGTCGTTCGCGGGGCTCGTGCCGAACGTCGGCCTCGGGCCCTATTGTGTTGCGAAGTACGGCGTCGTCGCACTCGCCGAAGTACTGAGCCGCGAGCTGCGCGACGACGACATCGGCGTGTCGGTGCTGTGCCCGATGCGCGTCGGCACCCATATCGGCTCGTCGCAGCGCAACCGGGACAGGCGCTATGGCGGCGCGGCGGCCTCGCCGCCGGTACCCGACCAGGGCGGCGCTAACAACGATCTTGCGGGCGCCGTGCTCGATGTGGACGACGTCGCGCAGCAGGTTGTGCGCGCGATCGATCAGCGGCAGCTGTATATCCTGCCGCACGCCGAGAGCCGGGCGTTCATCCGGCGCCGGTTCGAGCGGATCGATCGCGCGTTCGAGGCATGACGCGCGTTGGCGCTGTGTCGCCAACAATGCGTATCATGCGCGGGAATGACCAACTTCTGGCCGAACAAGCAGTCGAATGCGTGACATGAACACCGACCCCGATTCCGATTACCACGTCGATTTCTGGCTCGATCCGGATCTGACGCTATGGTTCTCGATCCGCTGTCCGAAGTGCCGCACCGTGCACGAATACAAAGCAGAGCAGCTGCCGAAGGGACACGTGATCGAATGCGACTGCGGCGCGCGGCTGGAGATCGGCGACGACGACTTCGAGCGCTCGCAGCAGGAGTTGCGCAACGCCAGTAACGGGTAGCGGATTCGGGCCGTTAGCGGCGCGCAATCACTCCTCGAACATCTTCTCCCCGCGGTGCAAGCGTTGCGCGATGAGCGCCGTCTGCTGTCCGGCTCTGCGCGTCGGGCAGTGCGCGGCGAGATTGCGGGCGACGCCGACCAGAATGTTCTCGCGTTCGCACCCGTTGCCGCCGTTCCACGCG
>CAYUMA010000471.1:0-2540 GCA_964445675.1 uncultured Pseudomonadales bacterium
CAGCCTGCGGAGCGATTTCGACGCGATACTTCACAATCCGAGGTCGGCCTTAACGTCGGCCCACGGGCGGGCGCCTTTGCGGGCCACCTCTTTGAGCGACTTGCGCACGGCGTCGAGGTCGGCGCGATCCTCGAGCAAGGCAAGCAATTCGGCGTCGGCGGGAGAGACGAGCACGGCGACGGTCTTGCCGTGCTTGGTCAGCCTCGTGCGTTCGCCGGTGTAAGCGACGCGCGCGACGGCGTCGGCGAGTTGGTCGCGTGCTTGGGTGACAGTTAGCGTTTTCATCGTTGTACCCGTTCTGTACGTTTTGTTGATTGTACGCATTTTGTCCATAAAAGTGGGTCACGCTGGGCCGGTGAATTCATCGACACGATCATCAATCCGATCCCGTTCTTCGGTCCGGTACTGGCCGATCTGTTCTATACGTTCTCCGGTCTCGCCGACCCGATGAATCTGCGGCGCCTTGCTTGCGCCGCCTGCTAGACTTCGGCGATGCAACACGCCGAGCACCTCCAGCGCATCAGGACCGATGGCTTCACGATCATCGAGCGCGCGATCGATTCGCCGCTGATCGACGCAATCAAGCACGAACTCGCGCCGTGGCTGCGCGGCGCGCACTACGGCCGCAACGACTTCGAGGGGTTTCGCTCCGAGCGTGTCTATGCATTGCTCGCGAAGGCGCCGAGCATCGCGCAGTTGATCGAAAATCCCCCGGTGCTCGCGCTCGTCGACGAACTATTGCCGCCGCACTACCTGCTGTCGGCCGCGCTCGCGATCAACGTGCATCCGGGCGAAACCCCGCAGGCGTTCCACATCGACGATGCGGCCGGCGGCAATTCGTTGCGCCGACCGCGGCCGCCGCAGGGCGTCAGCGCGATCTGGGCGCTCGACGAATTCACCGACCACAACGGCGCAACTGAAGTTGTCCCCGGTAGCCACTTGTGGGGTGAAGACCGCACCGCGATGGAACGCGACGCGGTTGTCGCCGTCATGCCGCGCGGATCGGTGCTGTTGTTCGCCGGCAATTTATTACATCGGGGCGGCGCGAATTGCAGTACCGGCGTGCGTCTCGCAATCACGCCGCAATACTGCGCGCCGTGGCTGCGACAAATCGAAAACATGGTGCTCGCGATCCCGCCGAACGTTGCAGCGCAGTACAGCGAACGCGTGCAGAGCCTGCTCGGGTATAGCATCGTCGAACCCGGCTTCATGGGTTACGTCGACGGCGTTCACCCACGGCGGCTGATCGATCCGAGCTATCGCAGCCAGCACAGCGGCACGCCCGGTAAGTCCTGATCGACCCCCGTGGAGCGGCACGCCTCAGCCGTTCTCGCAGACCGGTTCGCCTCGAACGCACGCGCGACCATCGTCGCCTATCTGCGCGAGCATGGCGCGGCACTTGGTATTGGGCTCGAATAACCCGGACAACAGGGTCAGAGTAGCTTCTGCATCGCGTGCACTACTCAGGATTCAGCAGATCGTGAACGGACGAATGATTCGATTGCTTCTACTGTATGTCGTGATTCCGGCGGTCGGTGCTTGTTCGAGCACGCCACGTCTGAATCTCATTCACGATGGTGACGCCGTCGCGATCCTTTCCCCTGCGGATGTCGAGAGCGGCAAAACCGACCTCGACATTAACAACCAGGCCATTGGTCAAGGCGCCAAAACGGGTGCCGAAGCAGGCGCAATAACCGGAGCGGCTTATGGATTGTTTTGCGGGCCGCTGTTTTGGCTCTGCTCTCCGTTCCTTGCTGGCGCCGGGGCTGTGGTTGGCGCAGCCACGGGCGCCGCGGTGGGAACGACTCAGGGATTGAGTTCGGATGAGGCGGATCAGGCCACGCTCAAGATAACCGAGTATTTGCAGAAACATGACCCGCAGGATGCGTTTCTGACCATGCTCGTTGGTCGAGCTGAAAAACGCTGGGACGTTAGACCGCCCCCCGTCGCAAGAGAGTTGATCGTGCAACTTGACGCGGTGCAGTTGAACAAGAAACGCGCGGGTCCAGTCGTACTGTTTTTGCGGGCTACTGTGACGATTCGTTTTGCGGATAAGACCGGCAAGCAACAGAACCTTACTCGAGAGTTTGAATATGAAGGCCCGGAAACCTACGTAGATTCGTGGACAGAGGATAGCGATGATTTTTTGAACCTTCGCTTCAGTGATGCCTATCAGACTCTGGCCGAGAACATCGTTGTCGCGCTATCAAGAAATTGATGACGTTCATATCCGCACCCTGTTGCTGTGCGACCTCCATCGCCAGCACGCGATTCGTCGAGCGCGTCGTCGCCGCGCCGAAATTCCGCGCGCCGGACTTCGCTCCGCAGAACGGGGTCACAGTTGGTCAGAGTGCCCTACGCATCGATCCCGGCCGCGACGCTCAGCCGTTCAAGCTCGCGAGGAATTGCAACGTACGATCGGCGGTTGCTGCATCCGCTCCGGCGATTGCGACATTCAAATCCGTCACGCCGATGTTGCGCAGTCGATCGATCGCGCCGCGCAGGTAGTTTTCGTCGCCGGCGAGCGCGATGTCCGCCGG
>CAYUMA010000472.1:0-4958 GCA_964445675.1 uncultured Pseudomonadales bacterium
TGGATGGCCAGCGCGGCACGCGCCGCGTCGACAGCATCCGCGGGCCGCTCCGCCACGAGGTGTGCATAGCAGTAGGCGACGTGCGTCAAAGCGACCAGTGCCTGTGGTGCATTGATCGAACTCACGATTTCTTCGAGCTGACGCGCAGCGATCAGTGCACGGTCCGGATCGAGCAGGTGATAGTCGGCTTCGGCCAGATAGAGCTTCTGATAACACACCATTTCCGGCGTTCGGTCCCTCTCGCCGAGACGTTGGCAGTGGCTGAATTCCTCGACTGCCTCCGGGATCCGGCCCATCCAAGTCAGACTGTAGGCGCGCCAAAGGGATAAGACAGCGTAGGGGCTAGAACCGAAAACCCACTCATTCGGAGGAGTGTCGGCCGGAAAACCGGCGAGCGCTTGCTCGGCTGCAGGCAATGCCTCCGCCAATCGTGTCACGAATATCATCGCGTCGACACGCTGCATCGCCGCGTGCAATTGCAACACGACGTCGTCGATCAGCAACGAGGCGCGTTGGTTTTCAATCGCAAGCCGCAGATACCCTGCCGGGTCCCACGACACGAGTTTTCGCGCAAGGGCGAGCGACAGATACAAAAACGAGCCCCTGTCGCCGATCGCGTTCGCGAGGGCCTGCCCCTCTTCGCACAATGCAGTTGCCTCGGCCAGCCCCATTTCGCTTAGAAAAGATCGGCCGAGGATCCGCTTGCAGGCTGCAATACCAAGCGTGCTGACTTCCTGATCCTTGGGGAGACCCTGAACAAGCGTGTGCACGCGCTGCCAGTGGTGCAGCGCTGCGCCCATGTCGGTGAAACCGACCCACTCGGCGGCGCGTTTGTGCCAGCGCGCGGCCACCAGCGCTTCGCCCGCTTCCTCCCAATGGCCCGCGAGGAGCGCGGCATGCTCGTCGAGACGCTCTGCATCCTGGATTTCGATGGCACGGCCCACCGCGGCATGCACACGGCGGCGGTGTTCTTTGAGCTGGCTGCCAAGAGCGACCTCCTGCGTCAGCGGATGTTTGAAGGTGTACTCGACAACAGGGTAGATGGATAACTCCTGGATGAACTCAGCACGGCGCAGCGCTGCAAGCGCATCCTTGAGGTCAACGGTTTCGAGTTGCGCCACCGCCGCAAGCAGCAACTCGCGAAAGTCCTTGCCGATCACCGACGCAACCTGCAACAGCCGTTTCTCGCGTTCGGCCAGCCGGTCGATGCGTGCAGCCAGCACGGCCTGAACGGTAGCGGGCACCTCGAGCGTCTCGACCGGGGTTAGCAGCCGATAGGCGCCGCGCTTCCCCTGCAGGTGTCCCGTCTCGATCAGCGACTCTGCAATCTCCTCGATGAAGAACGGATTGCCGCCGGTGCGCGCGTGGATCGGACCCGCCAGCGCGGCGACACTCGGGTCGTTACCCAGCCGATCGCCGAGCAACTCGACCACCGCGTCGATCCCAAGCGGGGTCAGCGGAATCTGCCGGTACCACGAGTTCTGCATCCACCCGGCACGGTATTCGGGACGAAAGTTCAAGAGCAGCAAGCTGCGGCTGCCGGCTCGCGCATCCACCATCTGCTCCAGGAACTCCGCACTGGCCGCATCGAGCCAGTGCAGGTCCTCGATCATCGTGACCGTCGGTCCAGCCCTATCTGAACTCTTGATCACCTGACGCATCACGCCGATCAGCTGGCGTTGGCGCGCGGCTGCGTCCAATTGCGGAGCCGGATTCAGCGGATCGGCCACGCCCAGAAACTCGTAAACCAGCGGCAGCGTCTCGGCCAGGCTTTGGTCCAGCACGACCATGCGTCCGGCGATCTTCTCGCGCGCGCTGCGGTCATCGTCCTCCAGCGTGATGCCGTAGTAGTCGCGGAACACCTCGAGGATCGGCAGGAAAGGAATATTGCGCCCGTGTGCCACCGCGCGGCCCTCGACCACGCGCAGACCGCGGGCGCGGCAGTGTTCGAGGAATTCGAAACACAAGCGACTCTTGCCAGTGCCTGCGTCGGCCATGACGCCCACGACCTGGCCGTTGCCCGCTGCGGCCTGCGCGAGCGCATCTTCCAGCGTGCGCAAATCCGCGGCGCGCCCGACGAAACGCGACAGACCTCGCGCCCTGGAGATGTCGAAGCGCGTGCGCGCCGCACCGACACCCAGCAGCTGGTGCACATGCATCGGCTCGGCAGCACCCTTCAACCTGAACTGGCCAAGATCATCGATGGCGAAGTAGCCGCCGACCAGGGCAGCGGTTGCGGCGGTAAGGAAGCAGGTATTCGGCTCCGCGAGACCTTCCATTCGCTGTGCGAGACCCACCGTATGACCTTGCGCGGTGTAATCCATGCGCAGGTCGTCGCCAATCGCACCGACGATGACCTCCCCGGAGTTCAGACCCATGCGGGTCGAGAAGTCGAGTCCGTGACGGCGCTTCATCTCGCGCGCGAAGTCGCGCAGCGCGTCGCGTAGAGCCAGCGCGGCATAACACGCCCGTTGGGCGTGATCCTCGTGGGCAATCGGCGCGCCGAACAGCGCCATGATGCCGTCGCCGGTGTACTGGTTCACCGTGCCTTCGAAGCGGTGCACGCCTTCGGTGAGGATCTCGAAGAAGCGTTCGAGGATCTTGTGCCATTCCTCCGGGTCGAGTTGCTCGGCGAGTTCCATCGAACCTTTTACGTCGGCGAACAGCACGGTGACCTGCTTGCGTTCGCCTTCGAGCGCGGACTTCGAGGCGAGGATCTTGTCGGCGAGATGCTTCGGGGTGTACGAGCGCGGCGAGCGTTCGGGCGCCGTGCGTCCGCTCGCGGGTGTGGCCGGCGCGGTCGCGCTCGCTCCGCACTCGGCGCAGAACCTGGCACCCGGCAGCAGCTCTGCGCCGCAAGCTACACAGCACGGCTTCACGCGTATGCCGCACTCGGGGCAGAACTTCACTGCCACCGGGATCTTCGTATTGCAGCCCGTGCAGTTCATGCCTCGATCGACCGCGCATAGTCGTCCCAGCCGGTCACGCCCATCTGCGCGAACAGGCCGCGCGCTTGCACGAGATCGCGTGCCATGCCGTCCATGTCGCCGCGCAATCTGGCCAGTCCCGCCCGCTCCAGCAGGAGCATTGGCAGCCAGCCCGTGGCGTTTGTTCGCAGCAGAACTTCGAGTGTTGCTGCGATCTGCGCGTCGAGTTCTTCGAGTTGTTGCGCACCGTTGACCGTACGCAGCACGCGCGCTCTGACGACGCCGACTGCACGTGCGGTGTCGTTCGTCGCCTGTTCCATACCTCTGCGCGCTAGAGCTAGAGCGAGGCTTCGCTCGCGCTCGCCCATTCCGGCCATGCACAGGGCCTGAAATGCGTCGACGAACGGGCTCCACTCTCCGCCCGCGCCACTGGCATCGATGCGCGCCCGCGCGCGCTCGAGAAAACCGTTTCCCTCTTCCCAGCGAAGCCCGAGCGTGCTCGCGTTGCCACATGTCATCAGCGCGTAGACGACGTTGCGATCGGAGCCGTTGCGCTCGGCGATCTGCAGTGACTCATCGGAGTAGCGCCGGGCGCGCTCCGCATCGCCGGATATCCAGCACGCCCAGTATCGATCGGAGGAAGCCGATGAAAGGTCCGAACCAATCCCGGATCTGCGCAGCAGCGCAGGAAAGTGTTCGGCGAATTCGGACGCGTCTCGGAGGCGACCTGAAATGCTCAGACATGCGGCGCGGATTCCCAGAGATTCGACATACGGTCGCCAACCGAGCACCTCGATTTCGGCGGCGTCATCGCCCCCGCCGATTGCGATGCTCTGGTCAAAGACGGCGATAGCTTCATTCCAGCGCGCCTGCCAGGCGTAACCACGTCCCAAAAAGTGGCGGGCGAGAAGACCGATGTCGTGATCGCCTTCGGCATCGGCAAGGTCGATCGCGCGCGAGGCGTGCGCGATCATGCTGTCGAAATCACTCTGAGAACTGATCAGCTGGCTGTACTCCGCTTCGAGCAACGCTTCGGTTCGTCGGTCACCGGCTGAGCGGGCGTGGTCCAGCGCTTCGTGGAAAACGGCTTGTGACTCGACCGGAGCTGCGCCGAGCCGATCCATCATATTGATCAGTTCCGGATATACATCGAGCAGCCGCCGGGTCCGCTCGGCGGACTCGGGCAGCGCGACGAGCAGCTTGCGCGCCTGTGTCCAATGCCGCCGCGACGCAGCCATGTCGTTGGCGCGCACCCAGCGCGCGGCGCGCATGTGCCACGTTGCCGCGCGTAGTGCCTCGCCCCCTTCCTGCCAGTGGTGCCCAAGCAGGCCGGCGAGTTCATCCAACCGGTCGGGACTTGCGGCCTCGATTGCCGTTGCAACGGCGGCATGCCGCGTGCGCCGCGCACTGCTCAGCTGCGCGTGCAGCGCCACTTCGTGCGTCAGCGGGTGCTTGAACGAATATTCCGCCACCGGGTAGATCGTGCGTTCGTTGATCATCTCGGCGGCAAGCAGTGCCGACAGTGCTGCATCGAGATCGTCGGCCGTCAGCTCGAACACTGCTTCCAGCAGCGGGCGTGCAAACTCCTTGCCGACGACGGCCGCCGTGTACAGCACCTGCTTCTCGCGGTCGCCCAAGCGATCGATGCGCGCGGCGAGCAACGACTGCACCGTGGCGGGCACTTCGAGACTATCGATCGCGGCCGTCAACTCGTAGCTGCCGCGCGTGCCGACGAGCTTGCCGGTGTCGAGCAGCGACAACACGATCTCCTCGGCAAAGAACGGATTGCCGCCGGAGCGTGCGCCGATCAACGCAGGCAGTGCGGCAACCGACGGCCGTGAACCCCCCCAGTCGCGCACCAGTTCCGCGAGCGCCGCGCCGCTCAGCGGCGCCATCGGCAACTGCAGTACCCAGGACTTGCGCGTCCAGTCTGCGGTGTACTCCGGACGGAAGTTCACCAGCAGCAGTGTTCGCGTCGCGCTCACCGCTTCGACGATCTGCGCCACGAACAGATCGCTGCCCGGATCGATC
>CAYUMA010000473.1:0-5528 GCA_964445675.1 uncultured Pseudomonadales bacterium
GGTCGCGGCGATGAGTCGATCCGCCGGGTCGGTATGCAACGACGCGAAGTCCTCTGCGCGTATCGCTATCGTTCCGTCTAGCGGCGTCTCCAGTAGACCGTTGTCGAGCAGCCCCGCGCGCCACTGGCTGAGCGACATGCGCAATCCATAGCGTGCTTTGCGTACCAGTACCGCCACCTCCCAGATCGAAATCGGCGAAAACGAAACGCCGCCAGCGGCGATGCCCTTCTCGAGGCGGCGCCGCGCTTTGGGCCCCAGCCGGTCGTTGCCTTCGGACAGCCACAGCAATGCGTTCGTGTCGAGCAGAACGTGCGCGCTCATTCAGGTGCGATGCCTGACGTTCGTGGTGTCTGCGGTCCACTCGGAAGCTTCGACTACGGGCTTGGTCACGTCGACTTTACCGATCGGGTAGATCAGGCCCCGATGCATTCCAAATGCGGACTTCACTGCCCGGGTGCCCGGCGCTGGACCGAGTTGCGCCACCACTTTGCCGTGCTTCGTGATCAACACGGCCTCGCCGCTCCTGGCGACGTCGTCCATCAGCTTGAGGCATTTCGCCTTGAACTCGGAAGCAGATAGCGTTCTGTTTGATTTGGCCATGTCCTGGGCCTCATAACTATGGTCATGACCATGGTCACTATGCGTGCCGACAATTGCAAGGGAGTGCGTGACCCATCACGCGCCGGGAGGTTCAGTCAGAGTTCATTCTGGCGCCGAAGATCGACTGCCGGCTTTCCGACACGGAATCGATGCGCTACGTGATGCTCGGCGTGGTCGCGCCCGGCTGGTGCTGGTGCGCGTTCCATTTCTGGCGCGCGTCGCGCGCGCTCGAGACCGGTCGTTCGAGCTAGACGCTCAGCGCGGACACGTTCGACGCCGACGGCTTGAACACGCTCGCGCGCTCGTCGGCGACGGTCGACGCGAGTTCGGTCGCGGGATCGCCGGAGATGCGGCAACCGCGCAGCACGCGCGGATAGTTCGCGTCGTACGGCCGCGCGCGGTGCATCAGGCAGCGGTTGTCCCACACGACCAGGTCGCCGACGGTCCAGCGGTGCAGATACGTGCGCGGCGGCTGACACGCGAACGCCAGCAATTCGTCGAGGAAACGTTCCGACTCGGCCGCGCTCATGCCCGGAATGCCGTGCGCGTGCCGACCGGTGTAGATCGACTTGCGTCCGGTCTCCGGATGCACCTTCACGATTGGCCGCAGCGGCGCGCCCTTCTCGTGGAAGCCGTAGAGGTTGTCGGTCGCGTGCGTGTAGCCGAGGCGCGATTGCGAGTAGTACAGCGAGTGGTACGCGCAGAGGCCTTCGAGCTTCGCCTGCAGCGTTGCATCGAGCGCATCCCACGCGGCGCGCATGTCGGCGAACTCGGTCTCGCCGTCGGTGGGCGGCAGCACCAGCGCGTACAGCATCGCAACCTTCGATGCGAGCGGCATGTACGTGCTGTCGGTGTGCCAGCCTTCGTTGCCCTTGAGCACCTGATACTGCGATTCGTCGGGCTTCGCGAGCGATCCGTCCACCTTCCGATTCGAGATCATCAGCGTTGCGCCGGGCTGTTTCGGATGCAGCTTCTCGACTTCGCCGAAACGCAGCGCGAACGCGCCTTGGCCCGTTTCGGAAAGCTGCTGGCCGGGAAACACGAGCACGCCGTGTTTGAGGAAGGCCGTATGGATTTCGGCCCACGTCCGATCGTCGAGGCGCTCGACGTCGACGCCGGTGACGACCGCGCCGAGCGTCGCGTCGATGGGTGTGGTGGTGATGGTCATCGCGAGTCTCCGACTGAAGCCTGAAGGTCGGCCAAGCATACGCCTGCACGTCGGCGCGCGGCATACTGCAAGGCGTTGCTGGAACGGATTCGGTCGACTTCAGCGCGCGTTTGGAAATATCTCACGCTGCGTCTGGACTTTGTTCCTATCGGATTTATTGCGTCCTTACTAGAATGAAGCAGGTAAGGACTCGCGGAGATGCCAGATGAATGCGGAAGCAGCTCTAACCAGTAAAGGCCAGACGACGATTCCAAAGGAAATCCGGGACCATCTCGCGATGAAGCCGGGTGATCGCATTACGTTCACACTGATGCCGGATGGCACGGTGCAGATGCGCGTGAAGAACAAGACCGTGATGAGCTTGGCTGGTCGCCTGCGGAGCAAGGGACGCAAGGTTGTCCCTACAGAAGCGCTGTCCCGATAGATGCTCGCGCTCGATACGAACGTGCTCGTGCGGTTTCTCGTGCGCGACGATGCGCGACAGTTCGACCGCGCGCGTCGCTTGATTCAGCGCGAAGCGGTTCGCGGTGAGCCCGTTCTCGTCAGCTTGCTGGTTCTGATGGAAACCGAGTGGGTGTTGCGCAGCCGCTATGCGCTCGGGAAGGACGAGATCGCGCAGACCATTTCCGGGTTGCTCGATGCAATGGATTTGAACTTCGAGGACGAGGCGTCCGTTGAGCAAGCGCTCCACTTGTGGCGAGATTCGACGGCAGAGTTCGCCGACTGCCTGATCGGAACGCACCACCGAGCGCTCGGTTGTCGTGCGACCGCATCGTCCGACGCCAGGGCACACAAGCTTCCCGATTTCGTTTCACTTTGACGCTCGAAGCAGGGCGCGAAGAAGCGTCCATGCTCGCTTGGCACCAGTCGGCCTGGTGGCTATTTCGCGCGCGGTTCCGCCTACGGCAGATACGGAATCCGCGGTAGGCCGAGCTGGTCCCGCAGGATCCGCTGCGCATCGCCAACGAATTCACACAGGAGCGCGCGCGTATCGCGCGGATCGATGATGTCCTGGCCGGTCGCTTCTGCCGTGCGAAAGGGCGATGCGAGCGCGCGCAGCCGCGCTTCGATCTGCACGCGCGCCTGTTCCGGATCCGGCGCGTTCTCGATTTCGCGGCGGTACGCGGCACTTGCGCCGCCGGCGATGTGCATCGAACCCCAGTTCGCGGACGGCCACGCGTAGCGGCGGAACATGCCGCTCGGGCGGTGGTGGCACTGGCCGGCGACGCCGTACAGCCGGCCCACGACGACCGTCGCCCACGGCATCCAGCTCAGATTCGTCATCGCGACGAGGCGTGCGCCGGCGCGCTCGATGCCGTTCTTTTCGGATTCGAGGCCGACCATGAAGCCGGGTTCGTCGGCGAACGAGATCAACGGCAGGTGGAACGTGTTGCACAGTTGAATCAACCGCAGCACTTTGTTGCCGGCGGCGACATCGGTCGCGCCGCCGTGGTGTTTCGGGTTGTTCGCCATCACGCCGACCGGGTAACCGTGCAGCCGCGCCAAACCGGTGACGCGCGAACGACCGTACGCAGGGGCGATCTCGAAGAACGAGCCTTCGTCGACGACGAGGCGGATCAGCAGCTTCGGATCGTAGATCTGGCGCGGATTGCGCGGTATCAGCGACAGCAGGCGTTCATCGCGACGCTTCGGTTCGTCGTGCGTGTCACCGCGCGGCGGCATTTCCCAGACGTTGTCGGGCAGGTACGACAGGAACGCGCGGATCAACGCGAATGCGTGTGCTTCGTCGTCGGCCAGATTGTCGACGCTGCCGCTGACCTTCACGTGAATGTGATCGCCGCCGAGATCCTCCTTGCTGATGTCGTAGCCGAGCGCCGCCTTGACGACCGGCGGTCCGCCGGGGAAGAGCTGACTCTTGTCTTTGACCATCAGATTGAAATGCGCGAGGCACGCGTTGATTGCCGGCAGTCCCGCGACCGAGCCCATCACCACGGAGACCACTGGCACGCGACTCAACAGGTCAACGTCGATCGCGGTCCAGATGTTGCCGTCCGGCAGGTACGTGCGCCCCATCGTCTCGAACGAGCGAACGCTGCCGCCGGCCGCGTCCAACAGCCGCACATAGGGGATGCGCCATTCGCGCGCGCGTTCGTTCGCCGCGAGTTCCTGGCCGAGGCCGCCGCGCGTACCGGCCGAACCGCCGCGAACGGTGAAATCGCCGGCCGTGACGATCAGCTTGCGGCCGTCGACGCGGCACGTGCCTTCGACCGACGGCTTCGGCGTGAAGCCCGACAATACGGCGCCGTCGTACTGCGCATCGCCGGCGAGCCCCATGAATTCGCGAAAGCTACCGGGGTCGGCGAGCGCGTCGATGCGTTCGCGCACCGTGAGTTTGCCGCGGCTGCGTTGGCGCGCGATGCCCTCGGCGCCGCCCATCTGTTGCGCGAGTCGTTGCCGCAGCGCGAGTTCATCCACTTCGTCTTGCCAGCTCACTGTGATCCGCCGTTCGTTTTGGAAGATCAGAATGCTAACAACCCCCGGTGCCAGGCGTTGCAAAACGTGCAGACGGTGCCAGGCGTTGCAGAACGTGCAGACGGTGCCAGGCGTTGCAGAACGTGCAGAACGGGTATTTTTGAGCAGGCACCGCCTGCTCGCAGAAGGCACGCTGACCACTCTGACCCCCTATCTCTGTACACTCGACGTGGGTGGGATGGGGAGGGAAGCGATGGCCGAGGTCGTGCTGACCGCGCGCGAGAAATCTTTCAGCACCGCGTATCAGTGGTACGCGCTCGGCGTGCTGTTCACCGTCTACGTCTGCAATTTCATCGATCGTTCCGTGCTCGCGTTGCTCGCGCAGTCGATCAAGGAAGACCTGCACATCTCCGATACGTTGCTCGGCCTGCTCGGCGGATTTGCATTCGCGTTGTTCTATACCGGCTTCGGCATCCCGATCGCACGGCTCGCGGACAAAGGTAATCGCCGCAACATTCTGGTCGTCTGCGTGTCGATCTGGAGCGCGGCGACCGCACTTTGCGGACTGGCGCAGAACTACACCCACCTGCTGCTGGCGCGCATCGGGGTCGCAATCGGTGAAGCCGGCGGCAGCCCACCGTCGCACTCGATGATCTCCGACATGTTTGCGCAGCACCGACGCGCCACCGCGCTCGGTATCTATGCGCTGGGTATTCCGGTCGGCTCGATGATCGGTGCGCTTGCCGGCGGGCTGATCAACGACGCGATGAGCTGGCGGGCCGCGTTCGTCGTCGTCGGTCTGCCGGGTTTGTTGCTCGCGATCGTCGTGCGTTTCACGCTGAAGGAGCCGCCGCGCGGCGTGTCGGAGCCGGTACACGTAGACGCGAGCACGACGCCGGCCATCGCCGAAGTGTTCCGCTACCTGTGGCGCCGGCGCAGTTTTCGCTGGCTGTCGCTGGCCGCGGGGTTCCAGGCCTTCGTCAGCTACGGCGCCGGCGCGTGGATCCCGCCGATGTTCGAGCGCAGTCACGGACTCAGCAGCACGCAGATCGGCACCGCGCTGTTCTGGCTCGGCGTGCCGAGCGTGATCGGCACGTTCGCGGGTGGCTGGTGCGGCGATCGTCTCGGCGCTCGCGACGCGCGCTGGTACATGTGGTTGCCGGCATTGACGACGTTGGTCTCGATACCGTTCATCGCGTTCAGCTATCTGACGAGCGATCCCTGGCGCGCGTTCTGGGTGATGGCGATTTCCAGCACGCTCGGATCGTTCTGGCTCGCGCCGACGTTTTCGCTGACGCAGGGCCTCGTTGGGTTGCGCATGCGGGCG
>CAYUMA010000474.1:0-6154 GCA_964445675.1 uncultured Pseudomonadales bacterium
GCATTCGTAACGCGCAGCAAGTTCAGAATCCGGACGTGTCGATGCCGAGCTCGAAGCTGAAGCTTGCAATCGCGCGCGTGTTGCGAGATGAGGGATATGTCAGCGAATTCTCCGCTACCGACGGACCGAAGTCGGTGTTGACGATCGGTTTGAAGTATCACAAAGGGCGCCCCGTCATCGAGGTGCTGGATCGGGTCAGTCGACCGGGACTGCGCATATATCGCGACAAGGACGAGCTGCCGACGATCCAAGGCGGCTTGGGAATTGCGGTGATCAGCACGTGCAAGGGTCTGATGACCGATCGCGCCGCGCGCAGTGCAGGTATCGGCGGCGAAGTGCTGTGCACCGTGTTCTGATCGCCGTTCAGATGGAGTTGAGAGATGTCGCGAGTTGCTAACTATCCGATCGATGTCCCGAAGGGCGTCGAAGTCACGCTGGACGCGCTGACGCTGAGCGTCAAAGGCGCGAAGGGCGCTTTGGCGACCGCGCTCGACGCGGCGGTGGACATTACGCGCGAAGACGACCGTTTGAGATTTGCGGCGAAGGGTGCTGACGCGCATTCGCAGGCGATGGCCGGGACGCTGCGGGCGCTCGTGCGCAACATGATGATCGGCGTGTCGCAGGGATTCACGAAGAAATTGGAACTGCAAGGCGTCGGCTACCGCGCTCAGGCACAGGGCGGCCGCCTGGACCTGCAGCTCGGGTTTTCACACCCGATCCAGTACCAGTTGCCGGACGGTATCAAGGCCGAGACTCCGAGCCAGACTGAAGTGATCGTGAGCGGCGTCGACAAACAGCTCGTCGGCCAGGTGGCGTCCGAGATTCGCGGATTCCGGCCGCCGGAACCTTACAAGGGTAAGGGCGTGCGATACGCCAACGAGATGGTTCGGCGGAAGGAAGCGAAGAAGAAGTAGGGCGGAGATCAGCGATGAACGATAAAAAGAAGGCACGCCTGCGCCGCGCGCGCAGCAGCCGGATGAAGATGCGCGAGTTGGGTGCAACTCGGTTGAGCGTGCATCGTACGCCGCAGCACATCTACGCGCAGGTCATCGCGCCGGAAGGGACGCATGTGCTCGTGAGTGCGTCGACGCTCGATGCGGCGTTGCGCACGGCGGGCAAGACCGGGAACAAAGACGCCGCAGCGAAGGTCGGAGCGCTGATTGCCGAGCGCGCCAAAGCAGCCGGCATTACCCGCGTTGCATTCGATCGATCCGGATTCAAGTATCACGGCCGCATTAAAGCGCTCGCCGATGCCGCTCGCGAAAGCGGCCTAGAATTTTAGAAGGTAAGCCATGGCGTATACCCAAGAAGTCAAAGAAGACGGGCTGGTCGAAAAACTCGTCCAGGTCAATCGCGTTGCCAAGGTCGTCAAGGGCGGCCGAATTTTCGGCTTCACTGCGCTGACTGTCGTCGGCGACGGTAACGGACGCGTCGGCTTCGGTCGCGGCAAGGCGCGCGAAGTGCCGGTTGCGATCCAGAAGTCGATGGAAGCGGCGCGCCGCAACATGATCGAAGTCGAACTCGATCGCGGCACGATCTGGTATCCGATCACGCGCCGCCATGGTGCGTCGAAGGTGTACATGCAACCGGCGTCGGATGGCACGGGAGTCATCGCCGGTGGTGCGATGCGGGCGTTGCTCGAAGCCGCCGGCGTGAAGGATGTATTGGCGAAATGTTATGGCTCGACGAATCCGGTGAATGTCGTGCGCGCGACATTCGAGGCGTTGCGCCACATGCGCTCGCCGCAACAGGTGGCCGAGAAGCGCGGTTTGAGCGTCAAACAACTGCAGGCGTGAGTTGCGCGCGTAACGGAAGCGTAGTCAGTGGAAGGTAGTGCCATGAGTGTCGAGAACAAGATCCGCGTGACCCTCACCAAAAGTGTTGCCGGACGTCTGCGAACGCACAAGGCGTGCGTCGCTGGACTGGGGCTTCGCCGTATCGGCCACACCGTCGAAGTGCAGGACACGCCGGCGGTGCGCGGCATGATCGACAAGGTGTATTACATGGTCCGCGTCGAGGGAGCGAAGTGATGCGATTGAACGAATTGTCGCCGGCGCCTGGTAGCAAGCCGGTCAAGAAGCGCGTCGGTCGCGGCATCGGTTCGGGCTTGGGCAAGACCTGCGGCCGTGGCCACAAGGGTCAGAAAGCGCGCAAGAGCGGCAACCCGAAGCCGGGCTTCGAGGGCGGCCAGATGCCGTTGCAGCGGCGCGTCCCCAAGTTCGGATTTCGCTCGCGGATCGCCCTCGTGACGGGTGAAGTGCGGCTGAGCGAACTGGCTGAGATCGGCGGTACTGTCGTCGATCTTGCTGCGCTGAAGTCGGCCAACCTGGTCAATAAGGGGGCGAAGCGCGCCCGGATCATGTTGTCGGGAACGATCGAGCGAGCTGTCACGGTCAAAGGGATCAAAGTGACCAAAGGGGCACGCGCGGCCATCGAAGCCTCCGGAGGCAAGGTAGAAGACTGATGTCAGCTCAGGGGCAAAAACTGGCAGGCGTACAAGCGGGGCTCAGCGAGCTGCGCAATCGTTTGCTGTTCGTGCTCGTGGCGCTGATCGTGTCGCGCATCGGCAGTCACATCCCGGTGCCAGGCATCAACCCGGAGCGCCTGCAGCAGTTGTTCGGGCAAAGCCAGGGCGGCATTCTCGATCTGTTCAACATGTTCTCGGGCGGCGCGCTGGAGCGGATGAGCATTCTCGCCCTTGGCGTGATGCCGTACATCACCGCGAGCATCATCATGAATCTGTTGACGATGATGCACCCGCCGCTGCAGCAGTTGCGCAAGGAAGGCGAAGCGGGTCGCCGCAAACTGACTCAGTACACGCGCTACGGCACGTTAGTCATCGCGCTGATACAGGGCTCGGCGCTGGCTGCGACGCTGGCAAATCAAGGCCTCGCGTTCGCGCCGAATTTCACGTTTCATTTTGTCGCGATCACGGTGCTCGTGACCGGGGCGCTCTTCATGATGTGGCTGGGTGAGCAGATCACCGAGCGCGGCGTCGGCAACGGCATTTCGCTGCTGATCTTCTCCAACATCGTCTCCGGATTCCCTGCGGCGATCGGGCGTTCATTCGAGGCAGCACGCCAGGGCGACATCAACATCATCGCACTGCTCGCGATCGGCGTGTTTGCGATCGTCGTCGTCGCGTTCGTCGTATTCATCGAACGCGGTCAGCGACGCATCACGGTCAACTACGCCAAACGCCAGCAGGGGCGGCGCGTCTATCAGGCGCAGTCGAGCCATCTGCCGCTGAAGGTCAACATGGCCGGTGTGATCCCCGCCATTTTTGCGTCGAGCCTGCTGCTCGCACCGTCCTCGCTCGCGCAGTGGTTTGGTCAGTCCCAAGGTATGGAGTGGCTGCAGGAAGTGTCGCTCGTGTTGTCTCCCGGACAGCCGCTCTACATCCTGATGTTTGCCGCCGGCATCGTTTTTTTCAGCTTCTTCTATACGGCGATCGTGTTTGATCCGAAGGACGTCGCGGAGAACCTGCAGCGCCAAGGTGCATACGTGCCCGGCATCCGCCCCGGGCAACACACCGCAAAATACATCGATGATGTCATCACGCGCTTGACGACGTTCGGAGCGCTGTACGTGACGCTGGTGTGTCTGCTGCCCGAGATGATGGTCGTGTTCTTCAACGTCACGTTTCAACTCGGTGGTACGGCGCTGTTGATCGTCGTCGTCGTTGCGATGGACTTCATGGCGCAGGTGCAGGCGCACCTCATGTCGAGTCAGTACGCCAAGCTGATGGAAAAATCGAATCTGAAGAACTACGGGCGCGGACGCCGGTAGCACGAGGTAAGTCAGGTGAAAGTCAGAGCATCGGTCAAAAAAATGTGCCGCAACTGCAAGATCGTGCGACGTAAACGCGTCGTGCGCGTCATCTGCACCGCGGAGCCGCGCCATAAACAGCGCCAGGGTTGAGTGGCGCGCGTGCGGATAGAGTTGGTTCGTCAGTTGAATAGAGTTGGTTCACCCGCTAAACTGCGCGCCCTTTTTGCGCCGGGTTTAAGTGACCCACTCTTTCGTGAGCAAGGGTTACGGAGCTAAGTGAATGGCGCGAATTGCCGGAATCAATGTCCCAGACAACAAGCACGCGGTCATTTCGTTGACCTATATCTATGGTATCGGTCGCACGACGGCGCAGCGGATCTGTGAAGCCGCCGGCGTGAAGCCGAGCGCCAAAGTACAGGACCTCTCCGAAGCCGATCTTGATGCGATCCGCGGTGAGGTCGGCAAGATCACCGTCGAAGGCGACCTGCGACGCGAAGTCTCGATGAGCATCAAGCGCCTGACGGATCTGGGCTGCTATCGAGGAATACGCCACCGCCGCGGTCTGCCGCTGCGGGGTCAACGTACGCGGACGAATGCGCGCACCCGGAAGGGCCCGCGGCGCCCGATCAGGAAATAAAAGGTCATGGCAGAACAACCGGCCCGAAAAAAAGCCAAGCGCGTCGTTGTCGACGGCGTTGCGCACATTCGCGCGTCTTTCAACAACACGATGATCACGATTACGGATCGCCAAGGTAATGCATTGTGCTGGGCAACGTCGGGGGCGACGGGATTCCGTGGCTCACGCAAGAGCACACCGTTCGCAGCCCAGGTCGCGGCCGAGCGCGTTGCGAACGCGGCGCAGGAATACGGCATGAAGAGTCTCGACGTGTTCGTGAAAGGCCCAGGCCCCGGTCGCGAGTCCGCGGTGCGTTCGTTGAACGCGTCCGGACTGCGCATCAACAGCATCGCCGACGTAACGCCGATCCCGCACAACGGGTGTCGCCCGCCGAAGAAGCGGCGCGTCTAGGCCCGCCGAGGTCAAAAGGAGAGATCGATGGCCCGTTATTTAGGCCCAAAACTGAAGCTGTCGCGCCGCGAAGGCACTGATCTCTTCTTGAAGAGCGGCGTGCGGCCACTGGATTCCAAATGTCGCGCCGACACGATACCCGGCCAGCACGGTGCACGGCGTACGCGGTTGTCCGACTATGCAGTGCAGTTGCGCGAAAAGCAGAAAGTGCGGCGCTTGTATGGCGTGCTCGAACGCCAGTTCCGCAATTACTACAAGTCGGCAGATGGTCAAAAGGGTGCTACCGGCGAGAATCTGTTGCGTCATCTCGAAGGGCGCCTCGATAACGTCGTGTACCGGATGGGTTTTGGTTCGACGCGCGCGGAATCGCGTCAGCTCGTATCGCACAAGGCGATGACGGTCAACGGCAAGACGGTCAATATTCCGAGCTACCACGTACAGCCTGACGACATCATTGCGGTGCGCGAAAAGTCGCGCGGTCAATTGCGAATTCAGGCGGCCCTCGAACTTGCCGTACAGCGCGGGTCCGTGGAATGGGTAGATGTTGATGCGACGAAGATGCAGGGCGTATTCAAGCGCCTGCCGGATCGCAGCGAATTGCCCAAAGAAATCAATGAAAACCTCATTGTCGAGTTGTACTCGAAGTAACGTTGGAAGCAACGCTGGCTCCTAAGAGATAGAGACGGAGATGGGATCAATGGCACAATCGGTGAACGAATTCCTCACCCCCCGGCATATCGATGTGCAGGAGCTCGGGCCCACGCGCGCGCGCGTCACGCTCGAGCCGCTCGAGCGCGGTTTTGGCCACACGTTGGGTAACACGCTGCGGCGCATCCTGCTCTCGTCGATGCCAGGCTGCGCGATCACGGAGGTGCAGATCGACAACGTGCTGCACGAATACAGCGCGATGGAAGGCGTCCAGGAGGACGTGATCGATATTCTGCTGAACCTCAAGGGCGTCAGCATCCTGTTGCACAACGCCGACGAAGCAGTCGTCACACTGACGAAGAAAGGCGCAGGCGCAGTCACAGCCGGCGATTTTCAGTTGACGCAGGACGTCGAGATCGTCAACCCCGATCATTTGATTTGCACGCTCAATGAAAACGGTGCGATCAAGATGGAGGTCAAGATCAATCGCGGCCGCGGCTACGAGCCGGCGGAAAATCGCGAAGAGGGAGGCGAAGAAGAAGAGTCGCGCGCGATTGGTGTCCTGCGAATCGATGCGACGTTCTCGCCAATGCGACGCGTGTCGTACACCGTCGAGAACGCCCGGGTTGAGCAGCGCACCAACCTCGACAAACTGATTCTCGATCTCGAGACCAATGGTACGATCGATCCGGAAGAAGCGATTCGCCG
>CAYUMA010000475.1:0-2576 GCA_964445675.1 uncultured Pseudomonadales bacterium
AACGCGTCCGGCGCGACAATGCTGATCATCTATCTGATCGTCGCGTTCGCGCAGATCAAGCACCGCCGTCTGCTCGAGGCGACCGAGCCCGAACGCCTCGCGATCCGGATGTGGTGGTTCCCGTATGCGAGTTACGGCGTCATTGCGGCGATCGTCGCGGTGCTCGCCGCGATGGCGTTCACGCCGGGACTCGCGAGCCAGTTGTATTGCAGCGTGGGAGTGTTCGGCGCGGTTGGCGCCGCGTTTGTGATCTTCAGGCGCAGCTAGGCGAAGTATTTGCGTGTTTCAGCGAGCGCTGGAATCGGGGGGCGGATAAGTCGTTGACCGAATTTCGATTAGCGCGTGCAATCCGGGCTCGATTTCGTCGACAGCCCGTCAGTCTTCGATTGGACCAACCGCCAACCCCGGCATGCGGCAACGGCGTTGTGGAAGCTTTGCGCCGAAGCAGTGAGTCACTGTCCACGGCGCGCGGTTCGCAGCTGAGCACGGGCGTCTCGGCGAAAGTTGATTTGTTAGTCGTAAAAGGCGGGGGCTTTCTTCAAGGTATCGGCCAGGGCCTTGTCATGTTCGATCCACAACGTCGCGCCGGTCGCCTTGATGACCGCTTCGACCTTGTCCATCGATTTGTATGTCTCTGCCGCATCAAAATTGAATGTGGGCGCGCGCCGCAACGACCGGTTTTCGCGAAAGTGATAAAGATCTCCCGAGAGCAAAACCGGTCCGGTATTGGCGAGATTTACCAGCAGCACCTGGTGCCCCGGCGTATGGCCGGGGCAAAGATCAGCTTGACGCTACCGTCGCCGAATACATCGTAGTCGCCGTCGATGATCGTCAACCGCGCGTCTTTGAGTTTTGCAAAAAGCGTTGTGTCGAGGAACGCGGCGCCCTTCCCGAATGCGGCGTCCCACTCCGCTTTTTGCATGATCACGTTGGATCCGGCAAAAGCATTCGCGGCACCCACGTGATCGAAGTGCAGGTGTGAGTACGCGGCGTACTCGATGTCGGCGGGTTCGATATTCATGTCTGCGAGCTGGTCGATGATCGAACGCTTATAAGCCATTGACCCGCCGTCCACCGGCACACGATGCCCGGCTTGCGCTGCGCTGAGCGGCAAGCCGCCATCCCAGAGCAGCAAGTCCTTGCCGTGCTCGATGACGTAACACGGCACGAACAGCTCCCGCACCGCCGTTTCATCGGCTTTCAGGTTGAACAGCGCGACGTCGTCGAGATACAGCGCGCCGCAGTCGAATACGTATAGCTTCGGGCCGGCGATCGCCGTGGTCGAAAGCAATAGCAGCAGTGTCGTTAAGGTTTTCATGCAAGTCCCTGGTTCCCCATTGTTCAGTCAGTCTAATCTGCGCCGCTTCGCAACGGGCACTCGAACCGCGAGCGATCCAGTCGCCGATTTTGTTCAAATCGGTCAACGCCGAACGGGTCAGCTCTTGAGAAGCGCAAGGGTTTCCTGAGTCGCTTCGTAGCTGCGAATATCCTGCACCACGATCTTGGCTTCACCGTTTTGGGTAATGAACAACGGCTCGACGTCAGGCACAGCACGGGCACGCGCCGACGCGTGCGACTGCATCACGACTGCGCACCAGCGCAACCGGTGTCGCGACGCGCGGTGAAACGAGCGGCGTGGTCGACCGCGGGAATGCGCCGAGAGCGCCGTGCGCCACTGCGCCTTGCTCGGATCGATGCCCGGTGAAGATCTGGAAAGCGTGCTCGTCGACGTTCGTGACGACGTCGATGGACCGATCGTCAACGCGCGACCAGCTGCGGAACTCCTCACCGTCGCAGCGCACGAACACTGCCTCGACGTCGGGAATGTTCGTAACCCGGAACCGTGTCTGCCGGCCCCGCTCCGATACGGACGCCACGTACGTCCGGATCTGCAGCATGCCGTGCTCGAGGTCGTTCCACGCCTGACTCAACCCGATCGTTGGGAACTCGACGCCGGTGACAGTTGGTGCGGCGAACTTGGCCAGGTTCGGCGCATTGAACAGCCGCTGCCAATCGCCGCGATCGGCCACTTCGGTAACCATCAAGCTCGCACTGAGCTGGCCGCGCGGCCACGGCTCGTCATAGTGGAACCAGAAGCCGAACTCACGATCGCCGATGCCGAAGCGGCGCGGATCGGCGACGCGCTCCAGCGTATCGTGCAGCCGCGCCTCGGTGACCGCGTCGCCGAATTCGTGCGCCAGCATCGCGCCCATCACGAGTCCACGCGGATCCGGCGGCACCGCAACCGGCACGCGCGGGTTGCGCCAGCCGATGTCGTCGACGGCCGCCAGATACATCGCTTCGGCGAGCAGCGGGTTCTGCGGCAGCACGTACCACGACGCCGCGAGCCCACCGCCGGTGCCGACGTGGTGCACGTGGTCGACGATCGGGTCGTAGTACAAAGCGACCGACTTCAGCCGGCCGTCTGCAAACGTCATGTAGTGCTTGCGTGCGAAGTCGAACCACTCCTCCGCGACGGTGTGCGTCCGCTGGCCCGCGACCTGATCGAACATCTTGAGACCGAGACCGGCCGCCGCCAGGCAGTACGGCCAGATCTTCGTGTTCTCGCAGTGGCA
>CAYUMA010000476.1:0-1521 GCA_964445675.1 uncultured Pseudomonadales bacterium
CCGGTTGAGCGCGGGGATTTCGCTCAGAAACTCTTCCCGCGACAGCCGCACTTCCGCGTCGCGCGATCCACCCGAATAGATCAACACGTCGGCAAGCCGCCGCTGAATTTTGGCGCGTTGCTCGGTCGACCTGCGTGTGACGATCAGGTAAGTGGCATAAGTCGCGAACAGACACGTGAGAAAAACGAAAAATGGAATCATTGCTCCTCCATGACCTCAAACAACGACTGCGGCAGCGTCAGGCCGCAGACCTCCAACCGTTCGATAAAGCGCGGCTGCACGCCGGTTGCGGTGAAACGGCCGATGACGCGCCCCTCTCCGTCCACCCCTTTGCGCACATACCGGAAGACCTCCTGAATAACGATCTCCTTGCGCTTGATCCCGACAATCTCTGAAATCGAGGTGATGCGGCGCGTGCCGTCGCTCAAGCGTGCAACCTGGATGACGAGGTTGATGGCCGAGACGATCTGCTGCCGCATGGCGAGTTCGGAAATCCGCATCCCGGACATCTGGATCATGGTCTCGATGCGGGTGAGCGAATCGCGCGGAGTGTTGGCGTGGATCGTCGTCAAGCTGCCGTCGTGCCCGGTGTTCATCGCCTGCAGCATGTCAATCGCCTCGCCGCCGCGGCCCTCGCCGATGACGATGCGGTCGGGACGCATGCGGAGCGCCTTTTTCACCAGATCGCGCTGCGTGATTTCGCCGCGCCCTTCGATGTTGTTCGAGCGCGTCTCCATCCTGACGACGTGGGGCTGCTGCAGGAGAAGCTCGGCCGAGTCCTCGATCGTGACGATCCGCTCGTCCTCGGGGATGAACGCCGACAGCGCGTTCAACAGCGTCGTTTTGCCCGCGCCCGTGCCGCCGGAGATGAGAATGTTCAGGCGCGCCTGGACGCACATCCTGAACATTTCGGCGACCTCGAATGGGAGCGTCCCGATCTCGATGAGCGCACTCATCCGCAGCGGCACTTTGCCGAAGCGGCGGATTGAAAGCAGCGGGCCGTCCAGCGCGATCGGCGGAATGACGGCGTTGACGCGCGAGCCGTCGGACAGGCGCGCATCCACCATCGGCGAGGCTTCGTCAATCCGGCGCCCGATGGAGGTGACGATGCGCTCGATGACGCGGATGACGTGATCGTTGTCGTTGAACGCAATGTTGGCGCGCTCGAGTTTGCCGCCGCGTTCGATGAAAACCTTGTTGGGCGAGTTGACCAGGATATCCGAGATGGTCGGATCGGCCAGCAGCGGTTCGAGCGGCCCCAACCCGAAAAGCTCGTGGGACACTTCTTCGATCAATTGCTCGCGTTCGATCGCCGAAATCGGCGTCTCATCCGTCGTCAGCAGCTCCCTGGCAAGTCGTGAGACCTCCGCCTGGGTCTGCGCCGGAGTGAGCAGATTGAGCCTGGTCAGGTCCATGCGATCGATCAGCGCACGATGCAGCCGCGCTTTCATTTCCTGGAACTCGGTTGTCCCGTCCGCGCCCGCATCCGGCCTGCCGCGGGCAATGAGCGCGCCGTTCACG
>CAYUMA010000477.1:0-3697 GCA_964445675.1 uncultured Pseudomonadales bacterium
GTGGAGGGCGCGATGACGCGTCTGCGACCGATCCTGATGATCGCGCTCGTCGCGAGCCTCGGTTTCCTGCCGATGGCGTTCAACACCGGCACTGGAGCCGAAGTTCAGCGTCCGCTGGCGACGGTCGTGATTGGCGGCATCCTTTCAGCCACAGTGCTGACGCTGCTTGTGCTGCCGGCGCTGTATCGAATGTTCCATCGGCCGTACGCGACCGCGAGACCTTTTGAACCGGAGGACTGAGCACAGTGCGGACCCAATACGGACCCAATTTTGTGAACGCTGTGGCGCGAGGTAGCACTGAGGATCAGTCAAATCAGAGAGTTACGTGCTACAGCGCGCTACAGCGTGCACACTCTCCGAGTTCGAGCCCCGTCCGCTCCGCCATATACCTTATTGAATTATAACCATATTTTGTTGAAATTCGTCCGAGCCGGACCCAGTTCCGGCCCGATTTGGCGTACTCGGCCTGCGCGTCCTGCGGGCGATCTCTCGTCACGAGCCACAACGACGGATCCAGCTGGGTCCGCAACTCTATTGAAGATCTGACTAACGACTCTGCTAGGGGGGGGCGTACAAGACCCGGTGAGTAGCTTTGGCTTGAGGCTGTTGTGGTTCACTGGCGCCTGCACCCGACGAGACCGTTTGCGAGGCGATCACTGAGGGACGGTGGTAGCGTCCGACGACTTGGCTGAGTTTTCGATCGCCAGGAATTTGTCGAACCAGGCGATACGCCGTTGCATGCCGTCGCGAATCAAGCTGGGGCGCGTGAACAGATGGAACTGGTCGCGATAGACGACCAACTGCGTGGGAACGCCAAGCGTACGCAGCGCTTCGTACATCTGCTCATTGCCTGCGATCGGTACGTTGACGTCGCTTTCATCGGTGATACGCAATGTTCTCCGGATGGTCAGTGGATTGCTTACACGGTGACGAGCGGCTGCGCGAACAGCGCTTGAGTTAGGGAGATAGTCAGAACGAAGCCGGACGTCGATAACAAATGCGTCGGCGCAACATGAGTACGAGATCGTTGCATTGTGTTCTCTCGCGGGCATTCTGATGACGGCGTTACGCGTTCGTAAAGGCCAAGAACTCAGACGCGCTCCCGATTGCGATGCCGCGAAACGGGTGCAAGGATCGCAGATCGTTGTCCCCACTCACCAGGTATGTGGCCGCGCCACCGACGGCTAACTCGAGGAATTTGTCGTCTTTCTCATCCCGGCAGACGCGAAAGACTTCGGTGGGCTCCACGATTGTTGCGCGCGCGACGAAGGCCGCCAGAAACTCTTCGCGTGCAGCCGCGCTGACGTAGCGATCAAACCGTTGCCGTTGGATTACCTGGGCCAATTCCCCGAGTGTCGCAAGCGATTCGAGAATCACTCCCTGCTGCAGAGCTCGGCGCAGTGCTTGGCCAGAGATCGAATGCTCCAGCAGCACCGCGCTCACCAACGCGTTCGTGTCGAAGACGTAGCGTGGCCTACTGGACATTCAAGATCGATTTCAAGACTTCTGGCGTCATCCCCCGCGCTTGGGCTTCTCGACTGATCTCGCTCATGACGATTTCCAAGGGGCGCGTCGCGCGCGTCGCTTCAGCGAGCTTTAGGCTGAGCAGCACATCGAGCCTGCGCCGTTGATCGGCAGGGGCATTTTCGTACGCGGTGGCAGCTTCAGCGCTGACTTGAATGGTAATCGCCTTAGTTCCCATGCTGTTCACGGTGCATTGCGACGGAGGTGCCTAACCATACACGTCTCCTCTCAATCGGCGAAGGCCACCACCAAATGTTGTATCGACGTGCGCTTCGCGCCTGTGAGGTGATGCCTAACGCGAACGGCAGACACTGGCGCGTTCCGGTCCGAGCCTTGGCTTCATTCCTGGTCTCTTGCGAAATTGAGCCTCGCGGTTGCGGGTCAGAGGCACCGTACACATTTGGCGGTCCACCGATGGCGCGGACCCAAAACGGACCCAATTTGGTGAACGCTATAGCGCGCTGTAGTGCCGAGAGTGAGTCGAATCAAAGAGTTACGTGCTACAGCGAGCTACAGCGCGCACTCGTTCCGAGTTCGAGCCCCGTCCGCTCCGCCAATTCGCAAAGTTGTAGTCGGAATTCTCCGGTTTCGCGTCCGGTCCTTACGATCGCACCTCATCTCTCCCGTTGGGACCGCTACTCGGACGAGGCTCCTCCCTGCCACGCAGAAGCGAGGCTGCGCAAGCTAGCGGTCGCTGCACAGTCGCGTGATACTCAGCCCGATGCATGAGATGTCGCTTCATGCGGGCGCGCTCGCTTAATCACGCTCGTCGCACTGTCCCCCTGTAGCCGCTGATTCGAGGAACCATAAAATGCGTCGCCTGTTGCGCTGGACGAGGAATGCAATCGCTGCCGCGGTCGTGGTAGTGATCACGGTTGTCGTGGTCTACGCGCTGCAGGCGCTGCGGCTCCCCGATCTGCAACCATGGCTGAGGCAGGCACCATCGCTCGAGGTCACTGCTGCGGATCTGCGCGACGACTTCACGTTTGATCAGTATCTCGCTCGCGAAAACGCGTTGTTCGAGGAAACGCGCCAGATGCTGCTCGAGTCGATTCCGCCGGACCAGCAGGTGCCCGGCAATCGGTATTGGGACGGCAGCGCGAACTATCAGTGGAAGTTTGTGACCGATTGGAATCGCAGCTTCGAAATGGTTCCGCCGCAGATCAAGGGCGGTGCGTTGCTGCTGCATGGCCTGACCGATTCGCCGTACAGCATGCGCACGATGGCGCGCGCGCTGTTCGAGCGCGGCTACTACGTTCTGGTGCCGCGCATTCCGGGTCACGGCACGGTGCCCGCGGCGCTCGAACGCGCGACGTGGCAGGACTGGATGGCGGCGACACGTCTCGGCGCGCGCACCGTGCGCGCGAAGATCGGCGCGGACGCGCCGTTCGTGATGGTCGGCTATTCGAACGGTGGGGCGCTGGTGGTCGAGCACCAGCTCGATGCGATCGACGACCCGGCGTTACCGCGCGCGAGCCAGATGATCCTGATGTCGCCGATGATCGGCATTTCGCCAGCCGCCGCATTGGCGCGCGTGCTCGATTCGTTGTCGTTCATCCCGTACTTCGAGAAATCGGCGTGGACCACCGTGCAGCCGGAGTTCAATCCGTTCAAGTTCAATTCGTTTCCGCTCAATGGCGCGGTTCAGACGCACGCGTTGACCGATCAGATTGCGCGCGACATCAGCCGCCTCGAAGCCAATGGTCATATAGCGCAGATGCCGCCGATCCTCGCGTTCGCATCGGTGCTCGATACCACGGTCAGTACGACAGCGCTCGTCCGCACGCTGTTCGACCACCTGCCCGCGAACGGCAGCGAGCTGGTGCTGTTCGACCTGAACCGGCTCGCGGTATTTTCGATCGCCTTCAGGCCGTCCGATCTCGCGTTCCTGCGGACGCTGGCGAGCCAGGAACCGCGTGCGTTCCGGCAAACCGTCATCACCAACGCAAACACTCAGTCGAGCATCGCCATCGAGCGGTCGATCGCGGCCGGATCCCGCGACATCGTCGATCACCCCACAGACCTTGCGTATCCACCGGGCGTGTTCTCGTTGTCGCACATCGCGGTGCCGTTTCCGATCAACGACCCGCTGTACGGCCTGACGCCCGATGAGTCCGAGTCGTTCGGCATCCGCCTGGGCACGCTTGCGTTGCGCGGCGAGCGATTTGCGCTC
>CAYUMA010000478.1:0-1931 GCA_964445675.1 uncultured Pseudomonadales bacterium
CGTCAGCAGCGGTTCGAACGTGTTGATGCGGTGCGCACCGAGGAAGTGCTGCGCGTCTTCCCACGCCAACGCATCGAGATTCAGGAAGCGCAAACTGCGTCGCGTGGTGTCGGGCAGAATCGGCGCCAGATAGACGATCAACACTTTGAACAAGTTGATCCCGAGCGAACACACGGATTGCACGTCTGCGCCGCGGTCGGGTTCCTTCGCGAGATTCCACGGCGCCTGTTGCGCAATGTACTGATTCGCTTTGTCGGCGAGCGCGGTGATCTCGCGCATCGCCTTGCCGTACTCACCGCTCTCATACCAATCGGCGATCGTCGGCGCCGCATCGGTGAACGCGCGCCACAACGTGGTGTCGTGAATCGCGGTCGATAGCCAGCCGTCGTTGATGCGGCTGATGAACGGTGCGCAGCGGCTCGCGATGTTGACGATTTTGCCGACGAGATCCGAATTCACGCGCTGGACGAAATCGTCGAACGTGATGTCGATGTCGTCGACGGTGCCATTGAGCTTCGTCGCGAAGTAGTACCGCAGATATTCGGGATTCAGATGGTTCAGATACGTGCCGGCATTGACGAACGTGCCGCGCGATTTCGACATTTTTGTGCCGTCGACCGTGACGAATCCGTGCGTGTGGATTCGAGTCGGTTTCCGATAACCCGCGCCCTCGAGCACCGCAGGCCAGAACAGCGCGTGAAAGTTGACGATGTCCTTGCCGATGAAGTGGTGCACTTCCGTCATCGCGTCCGCGCGCCAGAAGTCGTCGAATACCACGTCGTTGTGGGCGTTGCAGTAGTTCTCGAAGCTGGCCATGTAGCCGATCGGTGCGTCCATCCAGACGTAGAAGTACTTATCGGTCGTGCCGGGAATCAGGAAGCCGAAATAGGGCGCATCGCGGCTGATGTCCCAGGCCTTGAGACCGGACTCGAGCCACTCGGTGAGTTTGTTGGCGACCTCGGTCTGCAGCGAACCGCCGAACGTCCAGACCTTCAGCATCTCGGTGAACTGTGGCAGATCGAAGAAGTAGTGCTTGGACTGCTTCAGAGTCGGCGTTGCGCCGGATATCACCGAGCGCGGGTTTTTGAGGTCCGTTGCGTCGTACGTAGCACCGCACTGCTCGCAGTTGTCGCCGTATTGATCATCGGTGCCGCAACGCGGGCACTCGCCTTTGACGAACCGATCAGCGAGGAAGAGTTTGCGCTGTGGATCGAACAGTTGTTCCACGTCGCGCGTGAAAATGTAGCCGCGCTCGAACAGTCGTGTGTAGATCGCTTCGCAACGTTTGCGGTTCTCGTCGGAGTGCGTCGAGTAGTAGTTGTCATGGTCGATGGCGAAGCGTTTGAAATCCTGTTCGTGTTCGGCGCGAATGCGCTCGATCAGTTGCTCCGGCGGCACCCCGAGTTGTTCGGCCTTCAGCATCGTCGCGGTGCCGTGGGTGTCGTCGGCGCAGACGTAGATGCACTGATGGCCACGCAAACGCTGGAAACGTACCCAGATGTCGGTCTGGATGTGTTCGAGGAGATGTCCCAGATGAATCGATCCGTTCGCGTTGGGCAGCGCGCTGGTCACCAGGATTTTTCGGGGCCCGGACATGGGTGACTTCGGCGAAAACGAGAAGGCCGCGACTATACGCGTCCGGCCGTGCCTTTGCATCATCGCTTGGTTTTTCGCTGACCGAACCTATAATGCGCGCACCTTCAAATGCGTGAGCGCGTCATGCCGAACATCGCTGCAATTGAGCGATTCACCGATCCGTACCTCGGCGTGAGCTGGCAGTCACTGGGTGCGCTCGAGCGGATCGAACAGCGCGGCGACAGCGTTCATGTCGACGTCGTACTCGGTTATCCGGCGGAAGGGTTGCAAGCGGAACTCGCAAAGCGACTCAGTGAGGCCGTTGGCGCGCCGGTTGCGTTGTCGCTGAAATTCGA